>NZ_JBLUPX010000021.1:0-88448 GCF_048068235.1 Pseudomonas sp. NY15364
CCCCAGTACCTTCAGATCCAGACGAGCCACATAGGCCTCGATGACTCGAACTAGATGATCCTCAGGAACCAGCTCTTCCAATGTCGGCGGAAACAGGCTGCTTTGTTGCCGGTCTTCACCTTGGATATAGCCCATAAACGACAATGCCCCTATCGACCGATAGAGGCATTGTCTTCAGCTTGCTCTCAGGCTGCTAGGTTTTCACACAGTCTGTTCTAGCCGGCGTTTTCGTTACTGCAATTCAGCAGGCGGTCAGCCTCGACGTGGCGGCACCGGACGAGTGCGGCCACTGCCGTCGATGGCGACGAACACGAATACCGCTTCGGTGACCTTGCGCCACTCGTTGGACAGCGGATCGTCGCTCCACACCTCGACCATCATCTGAATCGAACTGCGGCCGATCTCCAGCGCCTGGGTGTAGAACGAGAGCTGCGCGCCCACCGATACCGGCACCAGAAAGGCCATGCGATCGATGGCAACGGTCGCCACGCGGCCACCTGCAACCTTGCTCGCCATCGCGGTACCAGCGAGGTCCATCTGCGACACCAGCCAGCCACCGTAGATATCACCGAAACCATTGGTCTCGCGCGGCAACGCGGTGATCTGCAGAGCGAGGTCGCCCTGGGGAATCGGGTCTTCCTGTTCGTAGTCGTTCATCGGTTCGAGACTCGCGGCGCGGTTGTTGTTCTGGGCGCGGAACCCGCATGGCACACGGGCGCAACGAGTATACCGACTGTGCAGTCGACGGGCGACCACTCTGGCAGGGCGCAAAACGCCACATCCCATGCCCGGTCGGGCAAAACGCACGACCCGACAAACCTCATTCGGGCAGTATGCCTACCACAAAATGTCATCACTCAATTGTAAATGAATGATTTTAAAGGATTTTTAATAAACAAAAAGTCTGGCACGGGTGCTGCACTAGTCCCAGTACGCAACTGGTCATGTACCGGTTGCAATGCAGAAATACGGAAGAGACGGATATGCCACAAACCCGAGCCATCCGCCTCCCACGCAACAGGAGAACCGCCGTATGGATAGTTGCTCTGGTGCTCGCCACCTTGCTGCTTCTGCTCAGTCTGACGCTCACCAGCGTTTCACTGATTGGCCAGACCCTGTGCGCAAGCCGCAATACCGCCGAGCTGGAGCTGCCCACGGGCGCCGCGCCCCAGCCTTCGGTCCCGAGTAACGCGCAAGACCCCTGGCCTGCCTGGGCCATTACCCACTGATCCATCAAGGAGAAACACCATGCTTAGTTGGGCAGTCACTTTCCTGATCATCGCCATCATCGCCGCAGTACTGGGCTTCGGTGGTATCGCCGGCACCGCTGCAGGTATCGCCAAGATTCTATTCGTGGTGTTCCTGGTGCTGTTCATCGTCTCGTTTGTCATGGGCCGCCGCCCGCGCCTCTAGGGAGACATAGATGCAATCGATCCACGCCATTGCCGCCGCCCTGCTGATGGGCGGCGCCCTGGCGGCTCAGGCCGCCGACCGAGACGCCAGTTTCCATCCAGGCGAGCTGCTCACCAGCAACACCGAGTACCGTGAAGCCTGGCAGGATCTGGTAAAGAACGAAGAGCGCTTGCCGGACTGGCTGATCAACCTCAGCGGTCTGTCCACTCCCATGCAGGCAGTGGAAGCCGATAGTGATCGCTATCTGGTTGGCCAGATCTGCGAAGCGAACAGATGCTTCAATCAGCGCGCCTATGTCGCCTTCGAATGGGAAGACGACGATGCCTACGCGCTGTATGTGCAGGTACCGGATGGCCTGCCGGAAGACCGCGCGCCAAGCGAGCATGCCAGCCTGCGTTGGCTGGGCGAGCCGGACGAGGAGATCCAGCAGGTGCTGATGGAACAGCTGCGCAGCGATCCCAACTGGTATTGAGTGACGGCAGTTTGCCGGCTGTCCCACAGACACCGCCGGCACGTTATCATCCCCCGCCATAACGGCATGCCCTCCTTCATCTGGCGCTTCGCGCCATCTTCTTCCTCAGGGAGAAGGCGATCAGGGAAGGCGTCGCCTGCCAATCTAGGGGGATCGCAATGCTCAATGGCCTGTGGCTGAGCTTTTTTCTGCTGGGAGCCGCTGCCGCTCTGGCACGCTGGCTGATTGGCGGTGATGCAGCCGTGTTCGGCGCAATGGTCGAAAGCCTGTTTGCCATGGCCAAGCTCTCGGTGGAGCTGATGGTGGTGCTGTTCGGCACCCTGACACTCTGGCTGGGGCTACTGCGCATCGCCGAGAAGGCCGGGCTGGTGGATCTGCTCGCACGCATGCTGGGCCCATTGTTCGCCCGCCTGATGCCGGAAGTGCCACGCGGCCATCCAGCGTTGGGGCTGATCAGCATGAACTTCGCCGCCAACGGCTTGGGTCTGGACAACGCTGCCACGCCCATCGGCCTCAAGGCCATGCGCGCATTGCAGGATCTCAACCCCAGCGCCACCACGGCGAGCAATGCACAGATCCTGTTCCTGGTACTCAACACCTCCTCGCTGACCCTGCTGCCGGTATCGATCTTCATGTACCGCGTGCAGCAAGGTGCTGAAGATCCCACGCTGGTATTTCTGCCGATCCTGCTGGCGACCAGCGCGTCGACCCTGGCAGGCCTGCTGGCGGTATCGGTGATGCAACGCCTGCGTTTGTGGGACCCGGTGGTGCTGGCCTACCTGATTCCCACCGCGCTGCTGCTCGGCGGTTTCATGGCCCTGCTCGCCGGCATGAGCGCCACGGCGCTGGCGGCGCTGTCATCGCTGCTCGGTAACCTCACCCTGTTCGGCTTGATCCTGATGTTTCTGGTGGTCGGCGCGCTGCGCAAGGTGGCGGTGTACGAGAGCTTCATCGACGGTGCCAAGGAAGGCTTCGACGTGGCCAAGAGCCTGCTGCCGTATCTGGTCGCCATGCTCTGCGCCATCGGCGTTCTACGCGCATCCGGCGCGCTGGATTTCGGCCTCGATGGCATTCGCTGGCTGATCGAAGCGCTGGGCTGGGATACCCGCTTCGTCGATGCCCTGCCCACTGCGCTGATCAAACCCTTCTCCGGCGGTGCCGCTCGCGCCATGCTGATCGAAACCATGGAGAACTTCGGCGTCGACAGCTTCCCGGCGCTGGTTGCGGCGACGGTGCAGGGCAGTACCGAAACGACGTTCTACGTGCTGGCGGTGTACTTCGGTGCGGTCGGCCTGCAGCGCGCCCGCCATGCCGTGGGCTGCGCCCTGGTCGCCGATGCGGCCGGGATCATCGCCGCCATCGGCGTGTGCTACTGGTTCTTCGGCTGATCGCTCCGAAGTCAGGGCCGCTCAGTCGGCGCCAATCCCCAGTTTGTCGCTCGCCCAGCTCAGCAGCGGATCGCTGTGCTGGTATTCGCGCAACGCCAGCAGCTTGGGCGCGATGAATGCCTCGAAGTCCTCGGCCTGTTCGAAGTACACGCCGGTGAAAATGGTGAACATCGATTTGTTGCCGACCGTGGCATAGAACAGGTTGCCCACCGGCTCACCGTACTGGGTCAGCAGCTTGAGGCTGGCGCGGCTGGCCAGCTTGGTGTCCAGCGGTAGATCCTGTTGCACCAGCCCGCTGTCACGCAGGCCGAACGAGGCCCCGAACGTCTCGGCGTAGCTGGTCATCAAGGCATCACCGGCGCGCGGGTAGAGGGAGACACCGCTGTAGAGGTAGAACCAGTCGCTGCCCTCGCTCTCGAAACTGAGGTCGATGCTGCGCGCAGCGTAGGTCACCAGCTTCTCGTAGCGCCCCTCGTCCGGGGCCTCGTAGGCGGCGAAATCCTCGCCACTGAGCAGTAGTCGGCGCTCCTCGGCGAGAGGCGGTTCGTTGTCGACGCAGCCCGCGAGTGCGAGCAGGCTGAGCAGCAGCACGAGTCTGAACATGGCATTCCTCCCTGAATTGGCCCGCGCAGCTTGCCCGAACCGAGCACAGCTCGCCAGCGACAGCCCTCGTCGCTGTGCGCGGTGCCACAGCCTTGCGTCTGAGTACCTGTCAGCTACCGCTCAGGCGAAAGCCAACCTTGAGCGTGACCTGGTAGTGCCCCACCTTGCCGTTCTCGATGTGGCCACGGGTGTCGATCACCTCGAACCAATCCATGTTGCGCACGCTCTTGGCGCATTCGGCCAAGGCATTTTCGATGGCTTCCTCGATGCTGGTGCGCGACGAGCCGACGATCTCGATCTTCTTGTAGGTGTGGTGAGTGGACATGACGGACTCCTGAGTGGTGAAGGTTCTCGTTCAGACTAGCTCGCCCCGTAGAAGTGTCATCTCTCGCACCCTTATCCGGCCTGCTGGAAAGCCACCACGGGCTTTCCAGCGCCTGGGCTGACGTTAGAAGTCCACCTGGTAGCCCAGGGTGAAGGTGCGCCCACGACCCTTGAAGTTGTAGTCGTTGGCGATACGTGCCGACTGCGAGTAGTAGGTGAAATAGTCCTCGTCGAGCAGGTTGTCGATGCCCAGCGACAGGCTGCCCACCGGCAGGCGGCGGCTGACGCTGGCCGAGAGCAGGGCGTAGCCGTCGAATTCCAGGCGCGGGTCGTCGAAGCTGCGGCTGACGTAGTAGTTGTATTGCAGGTAGCTCGACCAGTCGTCGTTCCAGTTGGCCTGCCAGCCCAGGCTGTACTGGTCCGGCGAGATGTTCAGGCCGGTCAGGCGAGTATCCACCTTGCCGTCGCCATCGGTATCGGATTCGCCCTGGCTGTGGGCGTAGCTGCCGCGCAGACTGTGGCGGTCATCGATATGCCAGTTGCCGGTCAGCTCGTACCCCTGGATCTCCACTCGCTCGCGGTTGGCGATGTAGTTGCCGTCGCTGTTCACCGACAGGCGCTCGCCGACGCTGGAGAAGGACTCGTAATAGCTCAGCTCCATGTCCACGCGGTCGAAGTTCAGACGCAGGCCCACTTCACGCGAACGGGTGACGATCGGCTCCAGCTCCAGCAGGCTTTCCACCTCCAGCCCCGGTTCGTCCAGCCCGCGCAGCACACGGCCGATGTCAGGCATGCCGAAGCCTTCGGAGTAGCCGCCGTAGAGCTGCGCCCAGTCGGTGGCCTGGTAGGTGAAGCCGTAGTTGCTCAGAGTTTTGCCGAACGACACCTTGCCGCCGGTGACGCTGACCCCACCGGCGTTGTTGGTGCCCCACACGGTGCGGAAGTCATCCACGTCGAGCTCGGAATGCTCGCGGCGCACGCCAGCCATCAGGGTCAACTTGTCGGTCAGGTGCAGGTCGCCCTGAAGGAAGCCGGCCTGGTTGTCGTAGGTAGACGGCGGCACGTAGCTACGATTGGTCTGCACCAGCACCTGCTCACCCTTGTCACGCATCAGGTCGAGGCCACCGGTCAGATCCAGCAGACCGTCGAACAGGCCTTTGCGGCGCAGGGTCAGCTTGCCGCCCCACTTCTCCGAGTCACTGCGGCTTTGCTCCCACAGGGTGCCGACCGGCGCGATGCTGGGGTCCTGGAAGGTCGCTGAGATCAACGCGCCGAACTGGCCACGGTAGCGCTGGTGATAGAGCTGCATATCGAGCACGTTGCCGTACAGGTCCTGATTGCTGTAGCTGAAGGTGTACTGGCGGTTCTCGTTGAACGCCGGGTCGCCCTGCGGATCACCCTTGCGCGCGGTGGTGGGAATACCGGCGGCGCGGTCGCCGAGCACCGGCACGTAGTCGTTGTTGCCCCTGAGCTCGTAATGGTTGGCACTGAATTGCAGGTGCTGCACGTCGTCGATCCAGTAGCCGAGCTTGAACATCAGATCGTGGTCGCGGGTGTCCTGGATCTCGCCCGGATAGGCGACGCCAATCAGCTCATCGTTGGCATCGTAGAACACACCGCGCTCCTGCCAGGTGGCACCGAACAGCGTCTCCCAGTCACCCTGCTGGGCGCTGAGCCGGTAGTTCATCTTGTAGCTCAGGCCATCCTTGCTGAAGCGGTCGTCGCTCTCCAGGCTGACCCCGGCGTGCTGGCTGACGCCGTTACCTTCGGGCCGACGGCTGATGAAGTTGACGATGCCGCCGGTGGCGCCGCCGCCGTGCTCGGCCGAGGCGCCATGAATCACCTCGATGCGCTCGATCTGTGCCAGGTCGATGGTGTAGCTGCTGCGCCCGTCGTTGCGGATCGAACTGGCTTGCGGCACGCCGTCGACAAGAAATTGCGGGGTGCGCCCACGCAGCGTCTCACCGGCGTTGGACATCTTCTGCCGACTCGGCGAGTAAGACGGAATCAGGTTGCTCAGCACCTGGCCCGGGTCGCTGCTCAGCGCCAGCTGCTGCTCAATCTGCTGGCGGTCTATGACGGTCACGCGCTGGGTGGTCTCGCCCACTGCACTGTCACTGCGCAGGGTGCTGACGGTCATCGCTTCCAGCTGCAGCACATCACTGCCCAGCTTACTGGGCGCGGGCAGCGCATCGAGGCCATAGACCCCCTCGGCCTGGCGCACCGCGCGCAAGCCGCTGCCCTGCAGCAGACGGGCAAAGCCATCCTCGACCTGATAGGAGCCCCGCAGACCCGGGCTGCTTTGCCCCTGCAACGCACTGGCATCGAACGACAGCGCCACGCCGGCGGCACTGGCATAACGGTTGAGCACCTCGGCCAGCGGGCCGGCAGCGATGTCGAAAACCTGTGTCTGCACGGCAGGCTCGGCGGGTGCAGCGCTGGTCAGCGGCACGGCCAGCGCCAGGCCGGAACAGAGCAGGGCGGTTTGCACAGCGAGGGTTAGCGAATGCAGGTTGCAGCGAGGTTGACGCATGGTTTTCCCCTGAGAACGAAAGGCCTGTAGCCGAGATGTCAGGAGGGCCGATCCAGTCGAGAAAAAAGTGCAAACAACAATGAATATTTTTGCTAATTAAACCTTTGGCACCAGCGTCACCCAGTAATCGCTGCGCCGCACCACACGTAGCGGGAAGCTGTGTTCAAGTGCCGCCAGGGCACGGTCGGTATCGGCCAACGGGAAGCTGCCGGACACCGTCAACCCGGCCAGGGACGGGTCGATACGCAGCACGCCATGGCGATAGCGCGCCAGTTCGGCGATCACCTCACCCAGCGGCTGATCGAGGGCGATCAGGCTGCCCTGCGTCCAGGCCGTCGTGGCGGCATCGTTGGCACGCGACGCCCCGAGTCGTTCGGCATCGAAATGCAATTGCTGCCCGGCAAGCAGCGGCTGCACGGCTTGCAGATGCCGCAGCGGCGCAACCTCCACCCGCTGCTCCAGCACCGCGACGCGGCAGCCCTGCTCATCGCTGCGCACGCAGAACCGCGCGCCCTCGCTGCGCACCACGCCGTGACGGGTTTCCACCAGCAAGGGGCGGGCTTCGTCGAGGCTGTGGATCAGCGCCTCGCCGCTGACCAGGCGCAACAGGCGGCGCTGCCCATCGACATGCCATTGCGCGGCGCTGGCCGTGCCCAGCATCAGCTGGCTGCCATCGCTCAACTGCCATTGGCGGCGCTCACCCACACCACTGCGGTAGTCGGCCATCCAGTAGCGCCGCGTATCGCTGTGCCAGGCGAACCAGCCCAGCGGCAGCGCCAGGCCGACCAACGCCAGGCTGCCTAGCAGGCGGCGTCGGCCATGGTCGACGCCACGCAGGGTCGACGAAGCAATGGGACCGGGCAGCAGGCCCAGTTGTTCTCGCAGCTTCTCGATCTGCTGCCAGGCCTGACGATGAAGCTCGTCGGCGTCGTACCAGTGCTGCCAGGCCTGCTGCTCTCGGGCATCGCCATGACCGGAACAGAGCCGCGCGTACCAACCGCTGGCCGCCTTGAGCGCCGCGCGCTGCGCCTCGGTCACGGCTGCCAGCCTGCCTGCAGCAGGCAGCAATGCTCCACGGCGCGGGCCATGTAGCTGTTCACGCTGCGCAGGGAAATGCCCAGCCGCGCGGCAATCTGCGCATAGGTGAGGCCGTCGAGCTGGGACAGGATGAATACCTCGCGCACCGTGCGGCCGAGGCCGACGAGCAGGCGGTCGACCTCCATCAGCGCTTCGAGGAGCAGCGCCTGCTGCTCGGCGCTGGGGTGTTCGGCCTGCGGCTGATTGGCCAGCGCATCGAGATAGGCTTGCTCCAGCGAGCGCCGCCGCAGAAAGTCGACCATCAACCCCCGCGCCACGGTGGCCAGGTAATCACGTGGCTCGCGAATGCTCGCTGCATTACCGGCGCGCAGTAGGCGCACGAAGGTGTCCTGCGCCAGGTCGGCGGCATCGCAGCCGTTGCCCAGGCGCCGACGCAGCCAGCCCTGCAGCCAGCTGTGATGATCGCGGTAGAGGGAGTGCAGCAGCTGAGCGTCGGCGGGCATGCGCAGGATTTCTTAACAAATAACAATGAATCGCATTGTCATTCGTCCCGTGGTGCTTGGCAACCTCGCCGCAGCGTCCGGCTCAGAACTCCACTTCGTAACCTAGGGTGAAGGTGCGCCCGCGGCCTTGATAGTCGTACAGGTAGGCCGGACCGTACGCTGGCGAATAGAACAGCGCGGCGCGCTGACCCCAGACGGTGCTGTAGCGCCTGTCCAGCAGGTTCTGGATACCGGCGCTGAAGGTACCGAAGTCGGTGTCCTGACGCGCGCTGAGGTCGAAGGTGGTGTAACCCTCGATGCGATGTCCGGCGTCGTCGCTCAGGTCCATTGCGTGGTTGCCCTGCAGGCGCAGGCTGCGCCGCTCGTCGCTCCAGCCCACGAATGCGGTGGTCTTGGACAGCGAAGCGTAGCGCGCATCGCGTTTGATCCAGTCGCCGTCGTCGTCCTCCTCTTCGGAGCGCACCAGGTGCAGGGTGGTGCCGGCCTGCCAGCCGCTGTCGAAGTCGCGGCTCAGCGCGGCCTCGAAACCGAAGTCGCGGCTCTTCTGTTCGTCGACATTGATGGTCAGGGTGGCGCTGTCGGTATTGATCACCTTGTCCGACCAGATGTAGTAGAACGCCGCCTGAGCCTGCCAGTAGGCATCGTTGAAGCGCCAGCCCACCTCCACCTGGCGGCTCTTGATGCCGGCCAGCGGATTGTCCGCCACCGACAGTCCGGCGCGGCCGTAGTACTTGGCCGGATCGGCCAGCTCGAAACCTTCGCTGTAGTTGCTCCACAGTTGGTGACCGTTGGCGAAGTCATAGAGCGCGCCGAAGTTGTACAGGCCGACTTCATAGTCGTTGCTGCCGCCGGGTACGCCGCGAAAATCTCCGACCTCGACATCCATGTGCTGCTGGCGGGCGCCGGCGGACAGGCTCAGGTGCTGGGTCAGTTGCCAGTCCAGCTGGGCGTAGGCCGACAGCCCGTCGACCACATAGCTGGGGTAGCGCGCAGCGCTGCTCTGGGTGTCCAGTTCCAGGCCGCCGCTGTCCGAAGAGCGCTGTGCATCGAAAACCTTCTGCGTAGCGTTGAAACGCTCATGATCGAGATCCAGACCATAGGTCAGCTTGATATCGTCCCACTGCTTGCTGAACAGCCCCTTGAGGCCGCTGACCTCGAAGTTCTGCTGCGAGCCGGCGAAGTAGATGCCGTTGCTACCCCGCGGACTGCCGGCGTTGTAGTAGGGGAAGGGGTGAAAGTTGTTGTCCTCGCGGCGGTAGTAGCCCTGCAGGTAGAAGTCCTGGCCGAGCAGCTCGCTGTTGCGGTAGCTGGCGTTGATCAGGGTGCGGCGGGTGCGCGGCTTGAGGTCGGTGTCGAGACCGTTGCGAATCTCGGCATCATCGAGGTCCGAGGGCGCGTTGGCGTTGAGGTTGGGGAAGTAGATGCCGGTGCTGCCGTCGTTGCCGGAGTCGTAGTACTGCGCCAGCAGGTCGAGCTGCTGAGTGTCGTCGAGGCGCACGGCGAGGTTGCCGAGCACGTCCACGGAGCGGTTGTACTGCAGGTCGGTCTGCGTGTTGTCGAGGAACACCTGCTCGCCGTCGGCATCGTAGAAGGCTTCGTTCTTCTCCAGGGAGACGCCGACACGGCCCTGCACGCGCTCGTTGCCGCCGCTGACCGCCTGCGCCAGGCGCGTGGACAGGTCATCGCTATTGTTGAAGCCGCTGGTGACGCTGGCGTTGCTTTGAAAGCGCGCCGGGCCGGCTTCGCCTTTACGCGTGACGATATTGATGATGCCGCCAGTGGCGCCGCCGCCGTACAGAGCGCTGGCGCCGGAGAGCACCTCGACGCGCTCGACGTTGAACGGGGCGATGCTGTCGAACTGGCGCGAGAGGCCGCGCGAACTGTTCTGGCTGACGCCGTCGATCATCACCAGCACGCCGCGCCCGCGCATATTCTGGCCGTAGTTGGTGCGGCCTTCCGGGCCCAGGTCGAGGCCTGGCACCAGCTTGCCAAGTGCCTCCTTGAGGCTGACGCCGGTGTCGAGCTGCTCGCGCAGCTGCTTCTGCTCGACTACCCAGACGGTGCCGGGAATAGCGCTGATCTGCGTCTGCGTGCGCGACGCCACCTGGATCTGCATAGCGTCCAGACGCACCCGCTCGCGGTTGCTCTGCGCCTCGCCGCTCGGCGCGGCGTTGCGCTGCAACAGCACGCTGTGCTCATCGGTGAAGGTCCAGCTCACGCCGCTGCCTTCGAGCAGCCGCTGCAGCGCCTCGCGGGCGGTGAAGCTGCCCTGCAGGCCGGGGTTGGGCAGGCCCTGCAGGTCGCTGGAGTTGAACAGCAGGTGCAGCCCGGCCTGATCGGCGAACTGGGTCATGGCACCATCCAGGTCGCTGGCGCTGATGTGCAAGTCATAGCGGGTCGGCTCGGCGGCCTGGGCCAACGGCCAGGCAGTGCCGATCAGGGTCGCGAAGGCGAGGGCGCGGTGCAGGGCGGAAACGGGATGGCGCATGGCGGGTTATCCGTGTCGTGGGGCAGTTTCGTTTTTGGGAATAAGTCGCGTTCCCTTCTACGACGAAACGCCCGACACGATCCTGCAGTGCCGGATGAAAATTATTTTTGCCGGGCCAGCTATGGCTCAGCCTCGGCCCCGGATTGCATCCGGGCTGCCGACTGGCCAGACAACTGTAGGAGCGGCTTCAGCCGCGATTCACGCTTCGAAAGGCTCGCCACTGAATAACACCTCCCTCAAGACGGCGGCCGAACCTCAGCGCGGCTGCACCAGCACCAGCCAGGGCAGGCGGGTGATGCGCAGCGGCTGCAGGCGCTCCAGATTGGCCAGCAGGGCTTCTGGCTGGTCGAGGTCGACCACGCCGCTGATGCGCTGTTCGCGAAGCGCGGCATCCTCGATGAGGATGCGCCCCGGCAGGTAGCGCTCCAGTTCTGCCAGCACTTCGCCGAGCGGACGCTGATTGAAGATCAGCTTGCCGCGCTGCCAGGTACTGGCGTTATCCAGGTCCAGCACCTGCAACGGCCCGGGCGCCTGCTGCTGGCGATAGTCGAGCCGCTGGCCGGCGTCGACGTTCACGCCCGGCGCCGCGCCGCTGCGCACCTGCACCACGCCTTCGCTGACCTCCACCTGCACCCGATCGGCGCGCAGGGCAACATCAAACCGCGTGCCCACAGCGCGGACCTGCCCGTCGGCTGCCTGCACCACGAACGGCCGCTGGGCATCCTTGACCACCTCGAACAGCGCCTGGCCGCGCTGCAACTCCAGGTCCCGGGCGTCGGCGGAGTAGCGCACCGACAGCGCGCTGTCGCTGTTGAGCCAAACCCGGCTGCCGTCCTCCAGCTCGATCAGGCGGCGTTCCCCGACTGCGGTGTAATAGTCGGCGCTGAGGTTCTCCAGCAGTTGCGGACGACCGAGTAGCATCAGCAACAGGCCCAGGCAGAACGCCGCAGCCATCGCCGGCAGGCGCCAGCGGCGGATGGGGCGGTTGCGCTGACGATGGCGGCGGGCGGTGTCGGTGTGTTCCAGCGCGGCCCACAGCGCCTCGGCGTCGCGGGCGGCGCGCGCATGCGCCAGGCTCTGTCGACGCCAGCGCTGCCATTCGGCGCGCGCAGCGGCCTGCTCGCCACCGGCATGCAGGCGCAGCAGCAGTTCGCTGGCCTGATCGTCGAGCTCGCTCATGCGTCGGCCTCCTCTTCGCTGCGCCACTGCCGGCAATGGCGCATGGCCTGGATCAGGTACTTGCCGACCATGCTCTCGGAGACCCCAAGGCGCGTGGCGATCTGCGCGTAGGTCAGGCCGTCGAGGCGATTGAGCAGTAGGGCTTCGCGGACCTTGGCCGGCAGGCTGGCCAGCGCGGCGTCGAGGCGCGCCAGATCTTCTTGGGCGAGCAGACGCGACTCCGGCTCGGCCAGCGGATCGCTGAGCTGCTCGAGAATCTCGCCGTCGTCCTGTTGTTCGGCCAGGCGCTGGTCACGCCGCAGGTTGTCGATGGCCAGGTTGCCGGCCACGCGAAAGACATAGGCGCGCGGATCGCGCACCGCATCGCCGTCATCCTGATGGGCCAGACGCAGCCAGGTGTCCTGGGCGACATCGGCGGCGCGTTGCGAGTCGCCCAGGCGCCTGGCAAGAAAGCGCAACAGATCCTCATAGTGGATCTGGAAGCTCTTGAGCAAGGGCGAGGAAAAGCGGCGGCGCATGTAAATCGCGAATCTCTCGAGAACCGACCGACTGACGGGCGATGGAAAGGGCCGGCAAGCATACCTGCTATTGCGAATACTTATCACCATCGATTTACCGGTTCAGCCCGCTCTCCGCAATTCGCGCCGCAACCAGTCGGCCAGGCGCTCGCTGCGGCTATCGCCGGGGCGCGACCAGAGCGCCAGTTGCGCCGCGGTGTCGGTAAAGCCCCAGGGCGCAACCAGACGGCCTGCCGCGAGGTCGTCGGCCACCAGCAACTGTGGCGCGATGGCCACGCCGAGGCCGGCAGCGGCCGCTTCGAGCAGGTAGTAGAGGTGCTCGAAGCCCTGCCCATGCCTTAGCGCAGCCGGTGCCAACCCTTGCGCATGCGCCCACTGAGGCCAGGCTTGCGGGCGCGAAGCGGTGTGCAGCAAGGGCTCGCCGAGCAGCGCCGCAGGTGCCTGCCCGGCAAGCTCGGCATGCCGCGCATAACGAGGGCTGAGCACCGGCCCGATGCGCTCGGGCGCCAGCGCGTATACCTGCATGTCAGCCGGCCAGGGCGGCTCGGCGAACAGCAGCGTGGCGTCGATACCCGGGCGGCGTGGGTCCAGCTCGCCCTCGCTGGCCGACAGTTGCAGGTTGAGCTCCGGCAACTCGCGCTGCAGGCGATCCAGGCGCGGGATGAACCAGCGCGCCAGCAGGCTGCCGGGGCAGCCGAGCACGAAGGGCCGCTCTTCCTGCTGACGGCGCAGATCGGCGCACACGCCACGCAAGCGCTCGAAGCTTTCCGAGGTGACATCGCGCAGGCGCAAACCGGCATCGGTGAGTTTTACGCCGCGCCCGTCCTTGTCGAACAAACTGACCCCGAGCTGTTCCTCCAGTGCACGAATCTGCCGGCTGATCGCGCCGTGGGTGACATGCAGCTCATCGCCGGCACGGCTGACGCTCTGCAGGCGAGCGGCGGCCTCGAAAGCGCGCAGGGCATTGAGTTGTGGAAGGTCTCGGCTCATATCGAGTGAATTTTCCTGACAAGTCGGAAAACTCTAATGATTTTTCTGCGGCCTGACCATGGCCGCCTGGCAGCCGATGCATCGGCCCCGATCAGAAGGTGACCGGCGTATTGACCCAGAGAATGCGGGCCTCGCTATCGCCACCGTTGCGGTAGCCGTGAGGCAGGTTGCTGGGGAAATGGAAGGCATCGCCAGCCGTCAGGCTGTAGGTCTGCTCGCCGATGGTCAGCTCGATGCTGCCGGTCAGCACGTAGCCCATTTCCTCGCCTGGGTGTTCGATCAGACCATCACTGGCCACGCCGGGCGCAACGATATGGATATTGCCCTGCAGCAGTCCACCCTTCTGCAGATGCGTGATGCGCTCCAGGCCGATATCGCCGTCCTTGTTGCGTTTGACGAAACGCTTCACCGGCCTGTCGCCGGCACGCAGCACGGGCTCGTCGGAGACCCATTCCTCGGACGTGAGCGTCGACACGTTGCTGCCCAGCGCGCCCGCCAAACGGTGCAGCATGGCCAGCGAAGGCGAGGCCGCATCGTTCTCCAGCTTGGAGATCAGGCTTTCCGAGCAGCCAGCGGCAACCGCCACCTGCTTGAGCGTCAGCCCGGCGACCTTGCGCGCATGGCGCAGGCGCATGCCCAGGCTGGGCAGGCCATCGGTGTGGTGAGCCTTGGTCGAAGGGGTAGGACTGGGTTTGCGCATGTACATCTCGATCAATGGATGACAACGGGTACAGCCACGAACGGCACAGTATCGCGCAAGGCGCTCACGGAATTAAGCCGTGCACGGCCTTGGCGCGACTTTGTACGTTATGCCAGACCCATGCCAGCGAGGTACAGGCCTGGCAGCAGGTCAGCCGGCGCTGACCACGAAGTGCACTTCCACCGGGTTCAGGTCGTTGATCGGCACGATGTCCTGCGGGCAGGCGGACATCACCACCACGCAGTCCATGGCTGCCTGGATCTCGACGTAGTCACCGGCCTTGGAAACCGGCGGCAGCCACTCGATGCTGTAGTCCGCCTTGACCGGGATATTCATCCACAGGTTGAACGGCTGTGGCACTTCGCGGGCGCGCAGGCCGATGGCCTGCAAGGCAAGGCGCATGTTGTCGGCGCAGCTGTCGTGATATCCCTCGACACCGAGGTTGGTGTAGCGATGCAGGTCGCAGGCGGCGATCAGGGTGTCGTGCACGCCCGGCGAGGTGTCGGTCAGCAAGGTGCCGATGGTGCGGCGACGGTTGCTGAACAGCTCGTCACCTGGCTTGGGAATGACGCGGTCGATGTGCGCACGGGCGTGTTCCATGGATAGGAATTCGCTGAGGTCTTCGCTGTTGAACAGCCAGGTGTCGCAGACCTGGGTGCCGTGGGTGTTGATGATCTTGATCACCTCACCGGCCTTCAGGCGCACGGCGCGGCCGCAGCGCGCCGGCACGGTGTAGGTCTTGCCCAGCTCAGGCGTGCCGTCGGCAGACAACGGCTCGTTGAGGGTGGCGTTGATGCCTAGCGCGGCGCCGTTGTCGGGCTGGCAGCAGCTGGGATAGTCGTGGGCGTGGTTGGAATGGCTCATGGTCGCTCCTAGATGGGCAATGGCAGGTCAGGCTTGTTCGGCCAGTTGGACGAGGCTCCAAGCCAGCGCACGGGCGCCGGCTTCGAGCTGGGAAGGTTCGGTGTATTCGTTGGGGTTGTGGCTGATGCCATCGCGGCTGGGCACGAAAAGCATGCCGGTGGGGCAATGCCCAGCCAGGTACATGGCATCGTGGAAGGCACCGGAGCGCAGGCTCAGGGACGCCTCACCCGTGGCATCGGCGGCCTGCTGCAGCAGCTCGACGATGCCGGCCTCGAAGGCCACCGGCGGATGGCTGAACAATGGCTGCAGCTCGGCGCCTTCGGGCAGGCAGTTCGGCAACTCGGCGTCGAAAGCCTCCAGCACGGCCGGGTCGGCATGGCGGAAGTCGATGCTGAAGGTCACGTCGCCCGCCACGGTATTGATCGAATTGGGTTTCACCTGCCAGCGACCGAAGGTCAGTCGCTGTTGGGCACCGGCCAGGCGCTCGGCCAAGGCCTCAATGGCCGGCAGGCAACGCGTGGCCTCCAGCATGGCGTCACGGCGCATGTCCATCGGCGTGGTACCGGCGTGGGCCGAGGCGCCCTGGCAGCGAATCTGATACCAGCGCACGCCCTGGATACCGGACACCACCCCCAGTGGCACCTCGGCTCGCTCCAGCACCGGGCCCTGTTCGATATGCAGCTCGACGAAGGCATGGGCGGCGATCTTCTCGCGCAGCGGCAGGTCGGCGAAACGCTCGGCATGGGCGTCCAGCGCCTGCGCCAGGCTGATGCCATTGGCATCGAGGCTGCCGCGATAGGCACCCATGCGCTGTGGCTCGACGAAGGCACTGGAGCCCATGGCCCCCGGGCTGAAACGGCTACCTTCCTCGTTGGTCCAGACCACCAGCTCGATAGGCCGGCGCGTACGCAGATTCTGGTCATGCAGGGCCAGCAGGCATTCCAGCCCGGCCATAACGCCGTAGCAGCCGTCATAACGGCCGCCGTTGGGCTGGGTATCGATATGGCTGCCGGTCATCACCGGCGGCAGGTCTTGCAAGCCGTCGCGGCGAATGAACAGGTTGGCGCAGGCATCCGTCCACACCCGGCAACCGATGCGCCGGGCTTCGCCGATCAGCCAGGCGCGGGCGTCGAGATCCTCCGCCGAAAGCGCCTGGCGATTCATCCCGCCGCCCTCAAGGCCGCCGAAGTCGGCCAGGGTTGCCAGCAAACCCTGCAGGCGTTCACCACGCACGGCATTCATCACCCTTACAGCCGTCATGCCGTCACCTCCGCACGCGGGCTGAGGCTGCGGTTGAACCAGGGCTTGAGAAACTGTTTCAGGCGCTCAGTGGCCGGTTGCTGGAACATCTCGCCCGGCGCGCCGGTCTCGACGATGCGCCCGGCCTCCATGAACACCACCTGGCTGGAAATCTGCGCGGCAAAGCTCATCTCGTGGGTGACCATGACCATGGTCATGCCATCGTCGGCCAGGCTGCGGATCACCTGCAGCACTTCCTCGACCAACTCCGGGTCGAGCGCCGAGGTCGGCTCGTCGAGCAGCATCAGTCGCGGTTTCACCGCCAGCGCCCGGGCGATACCGACACGTTGCTGCTGACCACCGGAAAGCCGCGCGGGGTAGGCATCGGCCTTGGCCGCCAGGCCGACACGCTGCAACGCGCTTTCGGCCAGGGCACGCGCTTCGCCCTTGTTCATGCCCTTGCCCAGCAGCAGGGGCGCCATGACATTCTCCAGCACGGTCATGTGCGGCCACAGGTTGAATTGCTGGAACACCATGGACAGCGGCCGACGCACCTCGGCGATGGCCGCGGGGCTGTCCTGATCCCGCGGTTTGCGACCCGGGCCGCTGTAACCGAGCAGTTGGCCGTCGATCCACACCTCGCCTTCGTCATAGGCCTCGAGAAAATTCATGCAGCGCAGCGCGGTGGTCTTGCCCGAACCGGACGGGCCGATCAGCGAGACGATCTCGCCCGCGTGCACACTGAGGTCGAACCCCTGCAGCACGCGGTTGGCGCCGTAGGACTTGCCCACGCCGCGCAGTTCAAGAAGGGGGAGGTTGCTCATCGATTCATCCTCGCAGGTAGCGCGTGGCACGCCGGCCAAGCCCGGCGGCAACGAAACCGACCAGCAGCGTCAGCAGCCAGTACGAAAGCACCAGCAGCACATAGGGCACGACATAGGAAAAGGTGCTGGACACGATCTGTCCGGCGGTCATGGTCAGTTCCGGCACGGTGATGATCGACGCCACCGCGCTTTCCTTGATGGTCAGGATCACCTGGTTGCCCAGCAGCGGCAGTGCGAAGGCCATGGCCTGCGGCGCCTGGATATGCCAGAAGGTCTGCACGCCACTGAGGCCGTGCACGCGCGCCGCCTCCAGCTGCCCGTTGGGCACGCTGGCCCAGGCCGAACGCAGCAGTTCGGCGAAATAGGCCGCGCTGTACAACCCCAGCGCCAGGATGCTGGCCTGCACCGCATCGAGGGTCAGGCCCAGCACCGGCAGGCCAAAGTAGATCAGCAGCAGTTGGGCCAGGAACGGTGTTCCGCGCACCAGCCAGACGTACAGCCGATACAGGCCGATGAAACCGGGCACGGCCAGGCGCAGGGCATTGAGCACGAAGCCCAGCAGCAGACCGAAGGCCGCGCCGGCAAAGCTGATGCCCAGGGTGACCAGCAACGCCTGACCGAAATCGGGGAGGTAGTTCATCCAGTTCTCCATCAGTTGCGGGCCTGCCAGCGTCGTTCCAGCTCACGCCCGAGCAGGGCCAGCAGGCTGGTCAACGCCAGGTAAAACAGCGCCGCTACCAGGTAGACCTCGAGCGGTCGGTAGGTCTGCGATACCAGCTGCTGGCTGACCCGCATCAGGTCGGTGATGGAGATCACCGAGACCACCGCCGAGACCTTGATCACGTCGATCAGCTCGGAGATCAGCGCCGGCAGGGTCAGGCGCAGCACCTGCGGCAACTGGATATGCAGCAACATGCGCCAGCGGCTGATGCTGAACACCGCCGCGGCTTCCAGTTGCCCGGCCGGGATGGCGGCGAAACCGCTGCGCAGAATCTGCGACTGGTAGGCCGCGGTATTCATCGCCAAGGCCAGGCCTGCCGCGACCAGCGCCGGAACGTCCAGCCCCAGCCCGGCGGGCAGATAGAACAGCAATAGCAGCTGCGCCAGCATTGGCGTACCACGAAAGAAACTGACGTAGACCCTGGCGAACGCCACGCAGCCACGGCTGCGGCTATTGCCCAGCAGGTAGATCAGCACGCCGAGCACGAAGCCCAGTAGCATACCGGCCAGGCACAACCACAAGGTCGTCAGTGCGCCATCAAGCAAAGCCGGCCAGTAGAGCGCGAAGCGAGCGCCAAAATCATTCATCAGCGGCGACTCAGATGCTCGGTTCAGGCATGGCGTCAGCAGGCACGTCCATGCTGAAACCGAACCATTTTTCCTGCAGGGCCTTCATCGTGCCGTCGCGGTTGGCGCGGCCGATCCCTTCGCTGAACAGTTTGACCAGACTGGCGCTGTCCTCGCCCTTGCGGCCGACCCAGCCGTAGTAGGTCTTCGGCCCGAGCATTTCATTCAGGGTGACGAACAGGCCCGGGCGCGACTTGATCAGCGGCCCCAGGTTGGACAACGACTGCGCCACACCATCGAGACGGCCGAGCGCCAGGTCGGCATAGGCTTCATCGAAGCTGACGTACTCACGAATACCTCTGAGGCCCGGCTGGCCTTCGGCCTTGAGCTTGGCGTCATAAGCCATCAACACCTGCAGCTGGCCGGAACCGCTCTGCGAGCCGACGATCTTGCCATTGAGGTCGCTCAGGCTGCTGACCGAAGCATCGTCGGCACGCTTGAGCAGCGCCACGGTCGACTCCGCAATCGGCGCGGTGAAGGCGAACTGATCGAAGCGCGCCTTGTTCACCGTGACCGAGGTAACCACGAAATCGAACTTGCCGGTATCCAGGCCCGGCAGAATGCCCTGGAAGGGCAGATCCAGTTGCTTGACCTTGACGTCTGGCAGATCCTTGAGCACGTAATTCATAAGATCGACGCCGTAACCGACGATCTTGCCGTTCTCCACCGACTCGAACGGTGCGAAGCGGGCTTCGGTAGCGATGGTGATCTGTTTTGCCTGCTGGATGCGTTGCAGCAGGTCATCGGCCTGGGCCAGGGAACTGGCAAGCAGGGTGACCAAGGCGAATGTCAGGTTTTTCACGGCACGGCGATGCATGGCGAGGCCTCTTCTTGAAGAGATGGATATTTATTCAATTGACTTGAATAAATTTACAAAGGCATGAAGCATGCCAACCCTTCAAAAGGCCGCCAGACGCAAGAAATGCACAGCACGGGAGGGTCATTACGCACCATCGGCGAGCAAAGGAGTGCATGCATGGACTGCCATGGTGCGCGCCACCGCCAAGGGGCCGCGGCATCGACGCGTGATATTTCCTCACAGGTCAGAGCGAAGCTATCGCTTTTCTCACGCCCCCTGCGGCGTTAGTCTGCGGCCATCGACAGACGCTTCGGCCATGCCCGTCAACTGGCGGCCAGCCCATCAAATCTCAGGAGCACGCCATGACCTCATTTCGCACCGGCCCCGACGCTCGCGGCCTGTTCGGCCGCTTCGGCGGTCAGTTCGTCGCCGAAACCCTGATGCCGCTGATCAACTCGCTGGCCGCCGAATACGAGAAGGCCAAGAGCGATCCGGCCTTCCTCGAAGAACTCGCCTACTTCCAGCGCGACTACATTGGCCGCGCCAGCCCGCTGTATTTCGCCGAGCGCCTGAGCGAGCACTTCGGCGGGGCGAAGATCTACCTCAAGCGCGAAGACCTGAACCACACCGGCGCGCACAAGATCAACAACTGCATCGGCCAGATCCTGCTGGCCAAGCGCATGGGCAAGCAGCGCATCATCGCCGAGACCGGCGCCGGCATGCACGGCGTGGCCACCGCCACCGTGGCCGCGCGCTTCGGCATGCAGTGCGTGGTGTACATGGGTACCACCGACATCGACCGCCAGCAGGCCAACGTCTTCCGCATGAAGCTGCTCGGCGCCGAGGTGATCCCGGTCACCGCCGGCACCGGCACCCTCAAGGACGCCATGAACGAGGCCCTGCGCGACTGGGTGACCAACGTCCACAACACCTTCTACCTGATCGGCACCGCCGCCGGCCCGCACCCGTACCCGGCCATGGTGCGCGACTTCCAGTCGGTGATCGGCAACGAAGTGCGTGAGCAGATCCTCGAGAAGGAAGGGCGCCTGCCCGACTCGCTGGTGGCCTGCATCGGCGGCGGCTCCAACGCCATCGGCTTGTTCCACCCCTTCCTCGACGATGCTGGCGTGCAGATCGTCGGCGTCGAGGCAGCCGGTCATGGCATCGACACCGGCAAGCATGCGGCGAGCATGGCCGGTGGCGCGCCGGGCGTGCTGCACGGCAACCGCACCTTCCTGCTGCAGGACGAGGACGGCCAGATCACCGATGCCCACTCGATTTCCGCCGGCCTCGACTACCCCGGCGTCGGCCCCGAGCACGCCTGGTTGCACGAGATCAAGCGCGTCGAATACGTGCCGATCAGCGATGACGAAGCCCTCGAAGCCTTCCACCACTGCTGCCGCCTGGAAGGCATCATCCCGGCCCTGGAAAGCGCCCACGCGCTGGCCGAAGCCTTCAAACGTGCGCCGAAGCTGCCCAAGGATCACCTGATGGTGATCAACCTGTCCGGTCGTGGCGACAAGGACATGCAGACCGTGATGCACCACATGCAGGACAACCAGGAGAAGCACGCATGAGCCGCCTGCAGAACCGTTTCGCCGAACTGAAAGCGGAAAACCGCGCCGCGCTGGTGACCTTCATCACAGCCGGTGACCCCGACTACGCCACCTCGCTGAGCATCCTCAAGGGCCTGCCGGACGCTGGCGCCGACGTGATCGAACTGGGCATGCCGTTCACCGATCCGATGGCCGATGGCCCAGCCATTCAGCTCGCCAACATCCGCGCGCTGGCCGGCAAGCAGGGCATGCAGCAGACACTGCAGATGGTTCGTGAATTCCGCCAAGGCAACCAGAGCACGCCGCTGGTGCTGATGGGCTACTACAACCCGATCTTCGTTTACGGTGTCGAACGCTTCATCAGTGACGCCAAAGAGGCCGGTGTCGACGGCCTGATCGTGGTCGACCTGCCGCCGGAACATAACGACGAGCTGTGCGAGCCAGCGCAAAGCGCGGGTATCGATTTCATCCGCCTGACCACGCCGACCACCGACGACGACCGCCTGCCCACCGTCCTGGCCGGCAGCTCCGGCTTCGTCTACTACGTGTCGGTGGCCGGCGTCACCGGTGCCGGCGCGGCAACCATGGATCACGTCGAGGAAGCCGTGGCGCGCCTGCGTCGCCATACCGACCTGCCCGTGTGCATCGGTTTCGGCATCCGCACTCCGGAGCACGCCACCGAAGTGGCCAAGCGCGCCGAAGGCGCGGTGGTTGGCTCGGCGCTGATCGACAAGATTGCCGAGGCGAAGAGCCCGCAGCAGGCCATCGACGGCGTGCTCGGCCTGTGCCGCGAGCTGGCCGAAGGGGTGCGTGGCGCGCGGCGCTGATACCCTCTCTGGCATACGCGAAAGCCGCTGACGGAGCGATCCGTCAGCGGCTTTTTCATGGTTTATCGCCTGGATTTCGCGTTGTTCTACCCACCCTACGCGATCAGTGTTCTGAGCCAGCCCGCTTGAGCAACTGCTTGCAACGCTCGGACAGATGCACCACGCGCAGGTGCTTGCCGGCGCGCTCGTAACGCTCACGCAGGGTCTTCAGCGCGGCGATGGCCGAGTAGTCGACGAAGCTCAGGTGGCGGCAGTCCAGGGTTACCTGCTGCGGGTCGTCCGCCGGTTCGAACTGCGTCAGGAAGGTAGTGCAGGAGGCGAAGAACAGGGTGCCGTGGGCGCGGTAGAGCTTGCTGCCGTCGGCCTGCATATCGCTGTCGGCGTACAGTTCGCGGGCGTGCTGCCAGGCGAAGTTGAGCGCGGCGATGACGATACCGCAGAGTACGGCGGTGGCCAGGTCGGTGGCGACCGTGATGGCGGTCACCGCGACGATTACCAGCACGTCATTGGCCGGTACCTTGCCGGCCACGCGCAGCGAGCCCCAGGCGAAGGTCTGCTGCGCCACCACGAACATCACCCCAACCAGCGCCGCCAGCGGGATGCGCTCGATCAGCGGCGAGAGGAACAACACGAAGAGCAGGATCATCACCCCGGCGACCACCCCGGACAATCGCCCGCGGCCGCCCGAGCTGAGGTTGATCACGGTCTGGCCAATCATCGCGCAGCCGCCCATGCCGCCGAACAGGCCGGAGGTCATGTTGGCCACGCCAAGCGCCACGCATTCACGATCCGGGTGGCCGCGGGTGGCGGTGATCTCGTCGGTGAGGTTCAGGGTCAGCAGGGTTTCCAGCAGGCCGACCAGGGCCATCAGGATGGCGTAGGGGGCAATGATGGCGAGGGTTTCCAGGTTCCAGGGAATGTCCGGGAGCATCAGGCTCGGCAACCCGCCGGCGATATGCGCCATATCACCGAGGGTATGGGTCGGCAGGTCCAGCAGGTAGACCAGTGCGCCGATGCCGAGGATCGCCACCAGCGCTGGCGGCACTGCGCGGGTCAGGCGTGGCAGCAGGTAGACGATGACCATGGTCAGCGCCACCAGACCGAGCATCAGGTACAGCGCCTTGCCCTGCAACCAGTGGCCGTCGTGCTGGAAATGCTCGAGCTGGGCCAGAGCGATGATGATGGCCAGGCCGTTGACGAAACCCAGCATCACCGGGTGCGGCACCATGCGGATCAGCTTGCCCAGGCGCAGCAGGCCGAACGCCAGCATGATCAGGCCGCCGAGCAGCACCGTGGCCAGCAGGTATTGCACGCCGTGTTGCACCACCAGGGCGACGATCACCACCGCCATCGAACCGGCCGCACCGGAAATCATCCCTGGCCGGCCACCGAACAGCGCAGTGAGGGTGCAGATGATGAAGGCGCCATACAGTCCCATCAGCGGATTGACCTGCGCTACCAGGGCGAAGGCGATGCACTCGGGCACCAGGGCGAAGGACGAGGTCAGGCCGGCCAGCAGGTCGGCACGTAGGGAGGCGGGTTTCATGAGCGAGCAGCGTGTGGTCAAGCGAAAGGGCAGGCATGGTAACCCCCGACTCCGCTGACGAACACCCATCAGGCCAGAACACTGACCCGAGGCAATGGATGACCCGCGTCAGCGGTGCATAGTCTGGATTTGCCATTCGTCGGAGTCTCGCCAGCATGTCCGCTAACGCTGCTTCCCCGTCCTTGCGCCTACCCTGGGGGCTGGTGCTCGCGCTGCTTGCCGGCCTGGCGATCATCTTCCTGCCGGAACAGGCCGGATTACCGCTGGCCGGGCAGCGCATGCTGGCAATTCTCGCTTTCGCGGTGATCGTCTGGATCAGCGAGGCGGTGAGTTACGAGGTCAGCGCCATCATGATCCTGGCGCTGATGGCCTTTCTGCTCGGCAGCGCACCGACCCTGGCCGACCCGGACAAGCTCATCGGCACCAAGGATGCCCTGAACATGGCCCTCAGCGGTTTTGCCAACTCGGCACTGGCGCTGGTGGCTTCGGCACTGTTCATCGCCGCCGCGATGACCCAGACCGGGCTGGACAAACGCATTGCCCTGCTGACTCTGTCCAAGGTCGGCGCCAGCACCCATCGCGTGCTGCTCGGTGCCATCGTGGTGACCATTCTGCTCAGCTTCATCGTACCCAGCGCAACGGCGCGGGTGGCCTGCATGGTGCCGATCATGATGGGGGTGATCGCCGCCTTCGGCGTGGACAAGCGCTCGGCCTTCGCTGGTGGCATCATGATTCTGGTGGCGCAGGCCACCAGCATCTGGAACGTCGGCATCCAGACTTCGGCGGCGCAGAATCTACTTACCGCCGGCTTCATGCAGAAGCTGCTCGGCCAATCGGTGACCTGGACTGACTGGCTGATCGCCGGCGCACCCTGGAGTCTGCTGATGTCAGCGGTGCTTTACTGGGTGATCCTACGCGTCATGCCACCGGAAACCGATCGTATCGAAGGCGGCAAGGAGGCCGTGCGCAAGGCGCTCAGTGAACTCGGGCCGATGACCTTCGATGAGCGCAAGCTGCTGGCCATCGTCCTCACCTTGCTCGGTTTCTGGGCCACCGAGGGCAAGCTGCACAGCTTCGACACCGCTTCCACCACCCTGGTGGGCCTGGCGGCGTTGCTGATGCCAGGGCTCGGCGTAATGAGCTGGAAGCAGGCACAGCCACGCATTCCATGGGGCACGGTGATCGTCTTCGGCGTTGGCATCAGCCTCGGTGGTGCGGTGCTGGCCACGGGCGCCGGCACCTGGCTGGCCAAACTGCTGGTAACCCATCTGGGCATGGATGGGCTGTCGCCATTCTGGGTGTTCGCCGTACTCGGTGGCTTTCTGATCATCATTCACCTCGGTTTTGCCAGCGCCACGGCGCTGACCTCGGCGATGCTGCCGATCATGATTGCCCTGCTGCTGCAGCTTGGCGGAGACATCAACCCGCTGGGCATGAGCATGCTGCTCGGCTACGTGGTCAGCTTCGGCTTCCTGTTGCCGATCAACGCGCCACAGAACATGGTCTGTATCGGCACCGATACCTTCACCGCCCGGCAATTCCTGCGCACCGGCATCTGGCTGACGCTGGCTGGCTACGGGCTGATGCTGGTGTTCGCCCTGACCTGGTGGCGTTGGCTGGGGTGGATGTAGCGCAGACGACGAAAAGCGGGCAGCCTTAGCAGGCACCATTACAGGGAGCCAGGCCCAATGCGCAAGAACCTGCTGATTACCGGCGCCAGCCGCGGCATCGGCCGCGCCACTGCCCTGCTGGCCGCCGCTGGCGGCTGGACGGTCGGCATCAACTATCGCAGTGACCGTGACGCCGCCGATAAGGTGGTGGCGCAGATCGAGGCCATGGGCGGCACGGCCATCGCCCTGCCCGGCGATGTGGCGGTTGAAGAGGATGTACAGCGCCTGTTCGCGGCCATGGGCAAGTTCGGCCCGCTGCACGGCCTGGTGGTCAATGCCGGCATCGTCGCCCCGCCCATGCCGTTGCTGGAGATGAGCGGCGAGCGTCTACAACGGATGTTCGACGTCAACGTGCTGGGCAGCTATCTCACCGCTCGCGAAGGTGCCCGGCGCATGGCCCGTAGTCGTGGTGGCGAGGGTGGTTCGATGGTGCTGGTGTCGTCGGTGGCCGCCAGTCTAGGCGCGCCCTTCGAGTACGTCGACTATGCCGGCGCCAAGGGCGCGATGGACGTGCTGACTCGCGGCCTGGCCAAGGAATTGGGCGGCGAGGGTGTACGGGTCAATGCCGTGCGCCCGGGGCTGATCGATACCGAGATTCACGCCAGCGGCGGCCAGCCGGATCGCGCCGAACGCCTGGGCAAGGCGACACCGCTGGGCCGCGCCGGCCGCGCCGAGGAAGTCGCCGAAGCCATCGTCTGGCTACTCGGTGACAAAGCCAGCTACACCACCGGCGCGCTGATCGATATCGCCGGCGGCCGATAGAGCCCAAGGTCGCGGCTAAAGCCCCTGCCACACTCGCAGTACTCAATCCCAGCGCGGCGCGAAGCCTGGATTGGCAACGCGTTCGCCACGATCTAGCGCCTCGATGGCTGTCATGTCTTCGGTGCTCAGGCGCAGCTCGGCAGCAGCCAGATTGGCCGCCAGATTCTCCCGCTTGGTCGAGGACGGAATCACCGCATAACCCTGCTGCAGCGACCAGGCCAGGGCCACCTGCGCAGGGCTGACGCCATGGCTAGCGGCAATGCGCTGGATCTCCGGCTCGGCCAGCACCTTGCCGTAGGCCAGCGGCATGTAGGCAGTGAGGTGGATGCCCTGCTGCCGGGCGAATTCCACCAGCTTGCGATTCTGCAGCAGCGGATGGATTTCCACCTGATTGGTGGTGATCTCTTCCACACCCAACGCATCGATGGCCTCGCGTAGATGGGCGATGGTGAAGTTGGACACACCGATGGCCGCGGTCAGCCCCTGGCGTTTGGCCTCGAGCAACTCGCCCAGATACTGCTCCACGGGAATCTCGTCGTTCGGCGACGGCCAGTGGATCAGGGTCAGATCGACCCGTTCCAGGCCCAGCCGCTGCAGGCTCTCACGCAGGCTGGGGATAACTTGGCCACTGCCGAGGTTATCGGTCCAGACCTTGGTGGTGACGAACAACTCGTCACGGGCCACGCCGCTGTCGGCGAGAGCCTGGCCGACAGCAGCCTCGTTGCCGTAGATCTGCGCCGTGTCGAAATGCCGGTAACCCAGCTCGAGGCCGGTGCGTACCGAGTCGATGGCGACTTGATCCTTGAGGCGGAAAGTGCCAAGACCGAAGGGGGGAATGAACTTCATGAAGATCTCGTCATAGCTTGCGAAGCGCTGGCCGAGCATCGGCTCGGAACGGGTACGGAAAGATTCGGCCTCGTGGTTCGCGAAAAAGTTGCAGCCCTCTGTCTAACGGCGAGCGGGGGTTGAGAGGGAGCAGTATCCGCGCCAGACTCATGCGGAAAAGCCTACCAAGCCAGTAAACACCTTTGACTGAAGATCAACAATGAAGACCAGCCTGGAAGAAATGCTCGCCTTCATCAGCGTGGTCGACTGCGGCTCGATCAGTGCCGCCGCCGAGCAGCTGGAGCAAACCGCGTCCGGCGTCAGCCGTGCCCTCAGCCGGCTGGAGGAAAAACTCGCCGTCACCTTGCTACGCCGCACCACCCGGCGCCTGGAGCTGACCGAGGAGGGTGAGGTGTTCCTGGCTCAGGCGCGGCGCATCCTGGCCAGCGTCGAGGAAGCCGAGGAGCAGATGACCCTGCGTCGCCAGGCACCGTCCGGGCGCTTGCGCATCAACACCGCCTCGCCCTTCATGCTGCACGTGATCGTGCCGCTGATTGGCGATTTCCGTGCGCTCTATCCACAGATCGAACTGGAGCTGAACAGCGACGACCGCATCATCGACCTGCTGGAACGCCGCACCGACCTGGCCATTCGCATCGGCAACCTGCCAGACTCCAGCCTGCACGCCCGGCCGCTTTACCACAGCCGCCGACGCGTACTGGCCAGCCCCGACTACCTGCGCCAACACGGCAACCCGGCGCGCACCGAAGACCTGGCCGGACACAGCCTTATCGGCTTCACCGAACCGGACAGCCTCAACGAATGGCCGCTACGCCACGCCCTCGGCGAGCGCTGGCGCATCACCCCGAGCCTGCGGGCCTCCAGTGGCGACACGCTTCTCGAACTGGCCCTGGCCGGCGAAGGCCTGGTGTGTCTGTCGGACTTCATGACCGATGCCACCCGCGCCAGCGGCGCACTGGTGGAGGTGCTGGCCGAGCAGCGCGTGGAGGTGCGTCAGCCGATCAACGCGGTGTACTACCGCAACACCGCGCTGGCGTCGCGCATCACCTGCTTTCTCGATTTTCTCAGCGAACGGCTGGGCTGCCCGCACTGACGCAGCACGACAGCACAACGAAAAAGGGCGACTCATCGAGTCGCCTTTTTGCATCATCAGCCTGAGGTCACTGTGCGGCCTGCAGGCTCCACTCGGCCAGCTTCTGCTGCTTGTAGCTGAGTGCCGCAGCCGGCACCGGAGTGACCTTGCCAGTCTCCATCCAGCGCTTGAGACGGTTGGCGTCGGCCATGTGGGTGTACTTGCCGAAGGCGCCGAGCACGACGAACGCTACCGGACGGTTGGCGATGGTGGTGGCCATCACCAGGCAACGGCCGGCAGCGTTGGTGAAGCCGGTCTTGCTCAGGTTGATGTTCCAGTCCGCCTTGCGCACCAGTGCGTTGGTGTTGCGAAAGCCCAGGGTGTAGTTGGGCTTGCGGAAGGCCACGGTGGCTTCGGAGTCGGTGCTGAACTGGTGAATCAACGCATACTGGTTGGCTGCCTTGACCATCAGCGCCAGGTCGCGCGCGGTGGCGACATTCAGTTCGGACAGGCCGGTGGGCTCGACGAAATGGCTGTTGCGCATGCCCAGTGCCTTGGCCTTGGCGTTCATCGCCGCAACGAAGGCGCCATGGCCGCCCGGATAATGGTGAGCGAGGCTGGCGGCGGCGCGGTTCTCCGAGGACATCAGCGCCAGGTGCAGCATCTCGCGGCGGGTGATCTCGCTGCCGATTCGCACGCGGGAGAACACGCCCTGCATTTCCTGGGTGTCGCGGATGGTGATTGGCAGCACCTCGTCCAGCGGCAGCTTGGCATCGAGCACCACCATGGCGGTCATCAGCTTGGTGACCGAGGCGACCGGCAGGCGCAGATCCGGATTACTGGAATAGAGCTCCTGGCCAGTCTTCAGGTCGATCAGCAATGCGCTACCAGCGGCCAGCTCCTGCTTCGGCTGGGCCGGCGCGGCCTGGAGGGTCGAAACAACAAGGCTGCCGCACAGCAGCAGGCCCAAAATCGAATGACGGAGTTTCACGGTTCACTTCACCGGTTGGAGTGTGGGGGCCGCTGGCAGGTGATAAAAACGACCGGCTAGAGCGGCGGCGAACAGTATAGAGACTCACGTCTCGCTGTTGCAGTATGGCCCGATCAAACGCTCGCTGCCGACGAATCCAGCTCAGCCTGCAACCAGTCGACGAAACGCGCGGTCAGGCGCTGACGACGCTTGCGCTCGGGTAGTACCAGGTAATAGCCAAGTGCCGAATGCGCCTCGGCATCACCCAGACGACAGAGCAGCCCCTGAGCCAGAAGTTCATCCACCAGATGGCGCCAGCCGATGGCCACGCCTTGACCGGCGATGGCCGCCTGGATCAGTAGGGTGTAGTTGTCGAAACGCAGCGCGCAGGGCGTTGGCAGGCTGGCGATACCCAGCGCGCGAAACAGACCATCCCAGTCAAACCAGCGCGAACGGTGCTCGGGCCGCAGGTGCAGCAGCGGCAGGTCGACCAGCGCTGAAACCGGCAACGGCGGCTGACGCTCGCCGAGCAGGCGCGGGCTGCACACCGGGAACACCTCCTCGCGAAACAGCAAGTGTGCCTCGCCGTGCTTGAAACGGCCGTCACCGAAGCGGATCGCCACGTCGATGTCGCTGGGTACCGTGGCCGGGTCGCGCTCGCTGGTGATCAGGCTGACGTCCACCTCCGGGTACAGGCGGTTGAAGCGCTGCAGGCGCGGCATCAACCAGTAAGCAGCGAAGGCGAAGTCGGTGGCCACCTGCAGCACTTCATGCTGCTGGCGCGCGGTGACGGCGACGAGCCCGGCATCGAGGCTGGCCAGTCCCTCCTGCACATGCGCCAGCAACAGCTCGCCGGCCTCGGTCAGCACGATGCCGCGATAGACGCGGTCGAACAGGCGCGTGGCCAGTTGCTGCTCCAGACGCTTGATCTGCTGACTGATGGCGGGCTGGCTGCTGCCCAATTCACTGGCGGCGGCGGTGAAACTGAGCTGGCGCGCGGCCGACTCGAACACCCGCAGCGCGTCGAGCGACAACCCATCGATGGCTTTAAACATAAGCCCTGCTTATCCGAGGCATGTCTCGCAGCTGGGTTTACCCTGCTGTCGTTCTACCGGAATCATGGAGCCAGCACTGTCGCATAAACCAACAGTATGGAATACCCGCCACCATGAAGCGCCCGAACATCCTCTTCATCATGGCCGACCAGATGGCCGCGCCGATCCTGCCGCTGCACGATGCCGCCTCGCCAGTGCAGATGCCCAACCTGATGAAACTGGCCGAACAGGCCGTGGTGTTCGACTCGGCCTACTGCAACAGCCCGCTCTGCGCGCCGTCGCGCTTCACCCTGGTCAGCGGGCGGCTGCCTTCAAAGATCGGCGCCTATGACAACGCCGCCGACTTCCCGGCCGATGTACCGACCTATGCCCATTACCTGCGCCGCCTCGGCTACCGCACCGCGCTGTCGGGCAAGATGCACTTCTGCGGCCCGGACCAGCTGCACGGTTACGAGGAACGCCTGACCAGCGACATCTACCCGGCCGACTACGGCTGGGCGGTGAACTGGGACGAGCCGGACGTGCGCGCCAGTTGGTACCACAACATGTCCTCAGTGCTGCAGGCCGGCCCGTGCGTGCGCAGCAACCAGCTGGATTTCGACGAGGAGGTGGTGTTCAAGGCGCGCCAGTACCTCTACGACCATGTGCGCATGACACCGGATCAGCCGTTCTGTCTGACCGTGTCGATGACGCACCCGCACGATCCCTACACCATCCCGCGCGAATACTGGGATCGCTACGAAGACGTGGACATTCCTCTACCGCGCCAACACCTCGAGCAGGCCGAGCAGGACCCGCACTCGCAGCGCATCCTCAAGGTCATCGACCTGTGGGACAAGCCGCTGCCCGAGGACAAGATTCGCGACGCCCGTCGCGCCTATTTCGGCGCTTGCAGCTACATCGACGACAACATCGGCAAGCTGTTGAAGACCCTGGAAGAGTGCGGCCTGGCGGAGGACACCCTGATCGTCTTCTCCGGCGACCACGGCGACATGCTGGGTGAGCGCGGACTCTGGTACAAGATGCACTGGTTCGAGATGTCCGCCCGCGTGCCGCTGCTGGTGCACGCGCCGAAGCGCTTCGCCGCGCATCGGGTCAGCCAGTCCGTTTCGACCCTAGATCTCTTGCCGACGCTGGTGGAGTTGGCCGGTGGCCAGATCGATCATGGCCTGGAGCTGGAGGGCCACTCGCTGCTGCCACACCTGCAAGGCAAGGGCGGCCACGACGAAGTGCTCGGCGAGTACATGGCCGAAGGCACGGTCAGCCCGCTGATGATGATCCGCCGCGGCCCCTGGAAATTCGTCTATTCCGAGCAGGACCCGCTGCTGCTGTTCAATCTCGACAGCGACCCGCAGGAGCGCCGCAACCTCACCAACTGCAGCGAGCACAAAGGCATCCTCGCCGGCTTCCTGGCCGAGGCCCGCGAGCGCTGGGACATCCCGGCGATCCACGCCGCCACCCTGGCCAGCCAGCGCCGCCGCCGCCTGGTGGCTGAGGCCCTGAGCCAGGGCAAACTGACCAGTTGGGATCACCAGCCAATGGTCGACGCCAGCCAACAGTACATGCGCAACCATATCGATCTCGATGACCTGGAACGCCGCGCCCGTTTTCCTCAGGTATGAACCTTTGCCTACTGCCGCCCCCAAAACAGAAGAAAAAAGGAGAGACGCCATGAACCGATTCAGCGTGCTACTACTCACCGCAGCGCTCACCAGTGCCGGCAACGTCTGGGCCGAAGACGCCGCCTGTTCCACGGTCAAGCTGGGTGACCCGGGCTGGAGCGACATCGCCGTGACCAACGGCATCGCCAGCTTCCTGCTCGACGGCCTGGGCTACAAAGCGGAAAGCCAGACCCTGGCCGTGCCGATCATCTTTGCCGGCCTGCAGAAGGGCCAGGTCGACGTCTTCCTCGGCAACTGGATGCCGGCGCAGCAGAGCAACTACGACAAGTTCGTCGCCAGCGGCGAGGTGGACAAACTGGCGCAGAACCTCGCAGGCACCGAGTACACCCTGGCGGTCCCGACCTATGCCTATGAGGCCGGGGTGAAGACCTTCGCCGATCTGGACAAGCACGCCGACAAATTCGGCAAGAAACTCTACGGCATCGCCTCCGGCTCGCCGGCCAACGAGTCGATCAAGCAGATGATCGCCGCCGACGAGTTCGGCCTGGGTGACTGGAAGCTGGTGGAGTCCAGCGAACAGGCGATGCTAGTGCAGGTCGGCCGCGCAGTGAAACGCGATCAGTTCGTGGTCTTCCTCGGCTGGACCCCGCACCCGATGAACGTGCAGTACGACATGAAGTATCTGAAAGGCGGCGAGAAATATTTCGGCGACAGCGGCGAGGTCAACACCCTGGCGCGCAAGGGTTATGCCGCGCAGTGCCCCAACGTCGGCAAGCTGCTGAGCAACCTCGCCTTCACCCAGGAAATGGAGAACAGCATCATGGACCAGGTGCTGAGCAAGCAGGCCAGCAACGACGCTGCGATCAAGGCCTGGCTGCAGGCCAACCCGCAGGTGCTCGATGGCTGGCTGGACGGCGTGACCACCCGCGACGGTGGCGACGGCCTGGCCGCCGTGAAGGCGCGGCTTTGAATTAACCGCGGCAAATGAGTAGGGTGGAGTCGCACGCGGCCCACCCTCGACCCGAACCATGCGCCTACCTGACCGACAGACCCTGCTGCCGTTTCTCCGCTGGTTGCCTGGCACCAGCCGCAAGACCCTCGGCAATGACCTGCTGGTGGGACTGACCGGCGCCATCCTGGCTCTGCCGCAATCGCTGGCCTACGCGCTGATCGCCGGATTGCCGGCTGAATACGGCCTGTACGCGGCCATCGTACCGGTGATCATCGCCTGCCTGTGGGGCTCCTCCTGGCACCTGATCTGCGGACCGACCGCAGCCATCTCCATCGTCCTGTTCACCAGCGTCAGTCCCATGGCGCGCATCGGTAGCGACGAATTCATTGCCCTGATCCTGCTGCTGACCTTTCTTGCCGGGCTGTTCCAGTGGCTGCTCGGCCTGCTGCGCTTCGGCGCCCTGGTGAATTTCATCTCGCAGTCGGTGGTGCTCGGCTTCACCCTCGGCGCAGCACTGGTGATTGCCATCGGGCAGATGCCCAATCTGCTCGGCGTGGAAGTCGCCAGCCAACCCACGGCCCTGACCAGCCTGCTGCAGATCGGCCAACACCTGCCCGAAGCGCACTGGCCGAGTCTGGCCCTGGCGGCCTTCACCCTGCTGCTCAGCGTGGCCGTGCGCAAGCTCTGGCCAAAGGCGCCTGCACTGCTGATCGGCCTGGTCTGCGGCAGCCTGCTGACCTGGTTACTGCCGGCACACTTCACCGCTGACATCGCCCTGGTGGCGCCGTTCGAAGGGGGCCTGCCGCCTTTGACCCTGCTGAGCTTCGACCTCGACGACGTGCTGCGCCTGCTACCGGCAGCGGTAGCCTGCGGCATGCTCGGGCTGGTCACCAGCCTGTCCATCGCCCGCGCGCTGGCGGTGAAATCGCACCAGTTCCTCGATGCCAACCAGGAAGTACGCGCCCAGGGCTTGTCGAACATGCTCGGGCCGTGGTTTTCCGCCTCGCTGTCGGCCGGCTCCTTCACCCGCTCGGCGCTGAACCTGCAGGCCGGCGCACGCACGCCGCTGGCCGGGGTGTTCTCGGCACTGCTGGTGGCGCTGTTCGCGGTGTTCGGCGCCGCGCTGCTGACGCATATCCCGCTGCCAGTGATGGCGGCCGGTATCCTGCTGATCTGCTGGGGGCTGGTGGATCTGCCGGCGATCCGTGCACTGCGTCGGGTCAGTCGCGCCGAGTTCATGGTGATGCTGCTGACCTTCGCCGCCACCCTGGTGCTGGAGTTGCAGACGGCGATTTATGCCGGCGTGCTGGCCTCGCTGTTCTTCTACCTCAAGCGCACCTCGCAGCCACGCGTGCGCCTGTGGCATGACGGTGATGACGAGGTGCTGCGCATCGACGGTTCGATCTTCTTCGGCGCCTGCCAGTACATCCAGCAATTGCTGCAGCGCAGCCGCGGGCAGCGCCTGGTAATCGACGCGCGGCACATCAACTTCATCGACTACGCAGGCGTGGAGATGCTGCACCAGGAGGCGCGCCGCCTGCAGGCGCTAAAACGCAGCCTGGTGCTGCGTCAGGCACGGCCGCAGGTGGTGGAGGAAATCCTCAAACTGGAGGGCGCCGAGAGCTGCCCGGTGTTGTTCGAAGATTGAGTGAGCGGCCTCGAACTCGTGGGTTAGCAGCGCAATACACGAACGACCTGACAGCGCGATGATGGCGCGCCGCGTAACCCACCAGGCGATCTTCCCGCGTGACACTAATGGTGGGTTACGGCGCATCGGAACTTGCGGGGTCATCGGTATCTACGACATGCGCCTAACCCACGCGCGCAGCGGCGCTCTGCACGAACTTCGGGAAGTTCAGCCCGCCAGTTGACGACGCAGCTCGGCCAGCACCGGCGCGGTGTCCGGGCGTACGCCGCGCCACAGCTCGAACGCCTCGGCGGCCTGCTCGACCAGCATGCCCAGGCCGTCCAGGCAGCGCGCCGCACCTTGCTCGGCGGCCCAGCGATTGAAGGCGGTCGCTTCACGGCCATACATCATGTCGTAGCAGAGGGTATGACCGGGCTGGATCAGGCTTGGTGCAATCGGCGGCAACTCACCACCGAGACTGGCGGAAGTACCGTTGACGATCAGGTCCACCGGCGCATCGATCCAGTCGAAGCCAGCGGCGACCAGCAGGCCGAGATCAGCGAATTCACGCACCAGTTGCTCGGCCTTGGCCACGGTACGGTTGGCGATCACCAGCACCGCAGGCTTCTGCGCCAGGAAGGGCTCGAGCACGCCACGCACGGCGCCACCGGCGCCGAGGATCAGAATGCGCTTGCCGGCCAGGCTGAAGCCGGCGTTGTCCTGCAGGTCGCGGGTGAGGCCGGCACCATCGGTGTTGTCACCCAGCAGGCGACCGTCCTCGAGTTTCTTCAGGGTATTCACCGCGCCGGCGCGGCGCGCACGCTCGGTGAGTGCGTCGCAGAGGCGGAAAGCCTCCTCCTTGAACGGCACAGTGACGTTGCCGCCCAGGCCGTCGGCGAAAAAGGCGCGGGCATTGCCAGTGAAGTCGTCCAGCGGAGCCAGGCGTGCCTGGTAGTCGAGCACCTGGCCAGTCTGCTCGGCGAACAGGCGGTGGATCAGCGGTGATTTGCTGTGGCCGATGGGGTTGCCGAAGACGCAGTAGCGGTCCATGGAAAGTCCTGTAACGGTAGAAATCTACGAAACTGACGCCGTCCTGTAGAAGCCCCACCTCGGGGCGAAGCCTTTGCTTCGCCGCGGTAGCACACGCCGCCGTCATTCGCTGCGAGGCGCAGCTCCTACAAGAGAGAATGGAAGCTAGGCCTGCCCCAGCCAATCACGATCGGTCAGGAAATACTCGGTCAGGCGAGCTTCCTCGCTGCCCGGCTCGGGCTTCCAGTCGTAACCCCAGCGCACGTGCGGTGGCAGCGACATGAGGATCGACTCGGTGCGCCCACCAGACTGCAAGCCGAACAGCGTGCCACGGTCGAAAACCAGATTGAACTCGACGTAGCGGCCACGGCGGAAGGCCTGGAACTCGCGCTCGCGCTCACCGAACGGGGTCAGTTTGCGGCGCTGGACGATGGGCAGGTAGGCCTGGATGTAGGCATCGCCGATGGCACGCATGAAGGCGAAGCTGGTGTCGAAATCCCACTCGTTGAGGTCGTCGAAGAACAACCCACCGATGCCACGCGGCTCACCGCGATGCTTGAGGTGGAAGTAGCGGTCGCACCAGGCCTTGAACTTGGGATAGACCTCGGCACCGAACGGCGCGCAGGCGTCGTGCGCGACCTGGTGCCAGTGCACGCAGTCTTCTTCATTGGCGTAGTAGGGCGTGAGGTCGAAACCACCACCGAACCACCACACCGGCTCTTCGCCTTCCTTCTCGGCGCTGAAGAAACGCACGTTGGCGTGCGAGGTCGGCACGTAGGGGCTTTCCGGGTGGATCACCAACGACACACCGAGTGCCTGGAAGCCGCGCCCTGCGAGTTCGGGACGATGGGCGCTGGCCGAGGGCGGCAGGCTGTCGCCGAATACATGGGAGAAATTCACGCCGCCTTTTTCGATCAGTGCACCGTTCTCAATCACCCGCGTGCGCCCGCCACCACCGGCCGGGCGCTGCCAGGCATCCTCGGCGAAAACGGCCTGGCCGTCTTCGGCTTGCAGGGCGGAACAGATGCGATCTTGCAGGTCGAGCAGATAGGCCTTCACGGCCTCGGTACGGTCAGTCACGGCGGCACCTTGAACAGAGAGCAGGGCGGAATCGGCGGGCAGCATAGCATTCACCCAGGCACATCCGCAGTTGACGTCGGTCAATCAGGACGATTGGATAGAGCCTTTCGCCGCATGCAGCGGCTCCAAACCAATAAGGAATCCGAGATGGCCAAGCGTATTCAGTTCAGCCAGCACGGCGGCAGCGAAGTGCTGGAATACCGTGACTACCAGCCGGCAGCGCCGGGCCCACGCGAGGTACGGGTCGCCAACAAGGCCATTGGCCTGAACTTCATCGACACTTATTACCGCAATGGTCTCTACGTGCCGCCGGCCCTGCCGTCGAGCCTGGGCACCGAGGCAGCCGGCGTGGTCGAGGCGGTAGGCAGCGAAGTCACCCGCTTCGCCGTCGGTGACCGTGTGGCCTACGCCACCGGCCCGCTGGGCTCCTATGGCGAGCTGCATGTGTTGCCGGCAGACAACCTGGTGCACCTGCCGGACAGCATCAGTTTCGAGGAAGCTGCCGCTGTCATCCTCAAGGGCCTGACCGTGCAGTACCTGCTGCGCCAGACCTATGAACTCAAGGGTGGCGAAACCGTTCTTTTCCACGCTGCAGCCGGTGGTGTCGGCTCGTTCGCCTGCCAGTGGGCCAAGGCATTGGGTGTCAAACTGATCGGTACTGTCAGCTCGGCGAAAAAGGCCGCACTCGCCAAGGAACTGGGAGCCTGGGAGACCATCGACTACAGCCATGAGAATGTCGTCCAGCGCGTGCTGGAGTTGACTGACGGCGCCAAGTGCCCGGTGGTCTACGACGGCGTCGGCAAGGACACCTGGGAAACCTCGCTGGACTGCGTGGCACCGCGCGGCCTGCTGGTCAGCTTCGGCAATGCATCCGGCGCGGTCACCGGGGTCAACCTGGGTATCCTGGCGCAGAAGGGCTCGCTGTACGTCACCCGGCCGACCCTGGCGAGCTACGCCAATACGCCGCAGAACCTGCAAGCCATGGCCGACGAGCTGTTCGCGATGATCAGCAGCGGCAAACTGCAGGTGGAAATCAGCAACCGCTACGCACTTAAGGACGCCGCCGCCGCGCAGGATGCACTGAGTTCACGGCAGACCACTGGCTCGACCATCTTGCTGCCGTAAAAACAGTCGCGGCAAAAGCCCCTCCCACAGCTGCCACAATCGTGGGAGGGGCTTTAGCCGCGAGCTTTGGCCAGTCAGGACGGGCGAATCACATCGCCCGTGCGCAGGTCACGAATCAGGCTGGGGTTCTTGCGCCCGCCCAGTGCGCCGCCGAGTACCTTATCCAGCTCACCGGGGAAGTACTGTTCGACGCGCAGGCGCGAACGCGCCGAAGGACGCCCAGCCGGGTTGGCCGAGGTGGAAATCAGCGGCCCAGTGTAGCGGCACAGCGCACGTACCAGTGGATGATCACTGACGCGCAGGGCAACGCTGTCATGCTCGCCCGTGACCCATTCGGGCAGACGATTCTGATGCGGCACCAGCCAGGTATTCGGGCCTGGCCAACTGCCGGCCAGGCGCTCCTGCCAGACCTCTGGCAGATCATCGAGCAGGAAGTCGAACTGCTCTATGTCATCGGCAACCAGAATCAGCCCCTTGCGCATCGGCCGCTCCTTGAGCGCCAAAAGACGATACACCGCCTCTTCGTTCCAGGGATCACAGCCCAGGCCCCAGACTGCCTCGGTCGGATAGGCGATCACGCCACCCTCGCGCACCACTCGCGCCGTTTGCTGTATCTGCCAGTTGCTGGCCATCGCCTGTCTCCCGCTGAATCAATGGGCGGCAGTCTATCCAAGCCGATCAGGCCCCGCCACGGCCTGCTAGCGACTGCGCGCCATCCAACGCCCGGACTCGTTGCACACCAGGCCATCGAGCTCCAGTTCGGTCAAAGCTCCCAGCACCTCAGCCAGCGGCCAACCGCTGGCCTGCATCAGCGCCTCGGTGCTGTGCGGCGCGGCATGCAACAAGGCCAGCAATGGATGCTCGACACCAGCGAGCGGCGTCGATGTGGGCTGGATGGCTGGCGCCTGCCAGCCACGCAAGGCTTCAAGGATATGCTCGATGCTTTCCACCAGGGTGGCACCATCTCGGATCAGTTGATGGCAGCCCCGTGCGCCAGGATGATGGATCGATCCGGGGATGGCATAGACCTCACGCCCCTGCTCGGCAGCCAGGCGTGCGGTGATCAGCGAACCACTGGACGGGCTGGCCTCGACTACCAGCACACCTAGCGACAGCCCGCTGATGATCCTGTTGCGCCGCGGGAAGTTACTCGCCTGCGGCGGACAGTCCAGCGGCAGCTCGGAGACCAGCGCACCGCCTTGCTCGCTGATCTGTGCCGCCAGCCTCACATGCCGCCGCGGATACAGACACTGCAAGCCGGTGCCCAGCACGGCCACCGTTTTGCCGCCGCTTTCCAGCGCCCCCTGATGTGCAGCGCCATCGATCCCCAACGCAAGACCACTGGTGATGACGAAACCGCCGCCCGCCAGGCTGCGGGCAAAAGCACGCGCGTTATCAAGCCCGGGCTGCGAGGCCCGCCGACTGCCGACCATGGCCAGTTGCGGCGCCTCCAGCACGCCCGGCTCGCCCGCTACGAACAACAGCGGCGGCGCATCCGCCAACTCGGCGAGCAGAGCCGGGTAGCCTGGATCGTCCCACATCAGCACATGTTGACCAGGCTCATCCAGCCATTGCAGGGCGGCAGCCGCTCGCTCGCGAATGTCCGCATCACGCCGTGGCTCGGCGCACGCCGCCGGCAACCCTAACGCGCGCCAGGCACTGGCCGGCGCACTGAGCGCAGCCGAGGCGCTGTCGAAAGCACTCAGGAGCTTGCGAAAACGCCGCGGTCCCAGCTCCGGCAACAGATGCAGACGCAGACGAGCTTCAAGTTCGGCAGGAGAGATGGCGGGGGAAAGCGAGGAGGATGCAGGCATGGCGATTCGTCCCTGAGCAGTTGCACCGCCATCCTGGCGGCCTGAAAGCACGAGCCCCGCTAGTGCGGGGCTCGTTGGGCATTATGGGTTGCGGACCTTGTCCATCACCGCCAGCTGGCGGCTGGCCTGCAGTACCAGGCCATAGCTGAGCTTGTCATAGGTGCGGAACACCATCAGCAGGCCGGAACGCTCGTCCGGGATTTTCACGTTTTCGCCAGTAACGCGGTCACGTACGGTCTCGCCGGTCTTGAACACCGCCAGCACGTTGCCGATCTCCAGGCCGTCGCGTATCCCCTTGTTCAGGGTGACAACATCGAACTGACCAATCTGGCTGACGCCACGCGGTACATCGAGAATCAAACCATCGATGTCGGTGATCGGCTCGCTAGGCATGAAGGTGGAGTTGATCGCACGCTCCTCGGTGGGGAACAGGCGATCTCCCAGGCGTACTTCCTGAGTCGAGCGCTTGAGCAGCAGCGTACCCACATCCCCTTCTTCGGCCACGATCTCGCCAGAGCCGACGTCATCGGCGTTGATGCCGAGGAATTCCTGAGTTTCAGGGTCCACGTAGGTTTTGCCCTGACGGAAGATACCGTAGACAGGGTTCTGTTCGTCGAACTCGCCACGGGCGTAGACGCGATCGCCGGCACCGCTGACCACGCGCTCGGCGTTGCCGGCAACGACATAAGGCTTGCCGTTGAATTCTTCCGGGGTGTCGACGATACGGTTGCTCAGCAGGAAGCTGTTGATCGCCTCCAGCGGGATGGTCGGGATCGCTTCGGCCATCGGCGTGCTACGTACCTGCGGCGACAGCTTGATGGTGCCGCGCGACTCGCCGCGGTTGAGCATCAGGCGCGGCTGACCGTCCACGTAGACCAGATTGAGGGTATCGCCGGGATAGATCAGGTGCGGGTTCGCCACCTGCGGGTTGGCGTGCCAGATCTCCGGCCATTTCCACGGCTGGCGCAGGAACTTGCCGGAAATGTCCCAGAGGGTATCGCCCTTGACCACTGTGTAGCGGTCCGGGTGACCGTCCTTGAGTTGCACTGCGGCCTGAGCCAAGCTGGTCAGGGCCAGTCCGCCCGCTGCAAAGAGCAGGGCGAGTAGTGATTTCCTCATACGGTGAATCCCTTTATTATGTGCCTTCACGTGAAGCGCCCTAGCGCCGCGTGCCAAACCCGCTGAATACGCGGCGTGAAGCCGTTTTTCAATGCTGTTCATCATCTTAGCAGCGGATTTTGACTTTATTCCACAAGTGCATCACAAACGCATATGGCGATCCTGAATATCCTCGAATTTCCTGATCCACGCCTGCGTACCATCGCCAAACCGGTGGACGTCGTGGATGACTCCATCCGTCAACTGGTCGACGACATGTTCGAGACCATGTACGACGCACCCGGTATCGGCCTGGCGGCGACGCAGGTCAACGTGCACAAGCGCGTGGTGGTCATGGACCTGTCCGAGGACAAGTCCGAACCGCGGGTGTTCATCAACCCCGAGTTCGAGTCGCTGACCGATGAAATGGACCAGTACCAGGAAGGCTGCCTGTCGGTGCCCGGCTTCTACGAGAACGTCGACCGCCCGCAAAAGGTCAAGATCAAGGCGCTGGATCGCGATGGCCAGCCCTACGAGCTGATCGCCGAAGGCTTGCTTGCCGTGTGCATCCAGCACGAGTGCGATCACCTCAACGGCAAGCTGTTCGTCGATTACCTGTCCAACCTCAAGCGCGACCGCATCAAGAAGAAGCTGGAAAAGCAGCATCGCCAGCGCGCTTGACGCCCGATTCAGAAGGCTTGCCACGGCAAGCCTTTTTCTTTTAGCGAGCTCTCATGTCTGACTCATTGCGTATCGTCTTCGCCGGCACCCCGGAATTCGCCGCCGAACACCTCAAGGCCCTGCTGGCCGGCCCGTACGAGATCATTGCCGTCTACACCCAGCCGGATCGCCCGGCAGGTCGCGGCCAGAAGCTGATGCCGAGCCCGGTCAAGCAACTCGCCGTCGAGCACGGTATCCCGGTCTACCAACCGGCCAGCTTGCGTAATGAAGAAGCACAGGCCGAGCTGGCAGCTCTCAAGCCGGATCTGATGGTGGTGGTCGCCTATGGCCTGATCCTTCCGCAGGTGGTGCTCGATACCCCGCGTCTTGGCTGCATCAATAGCCACGCCTCCCTGCTGCCACGCTGGCGTGGTGCAGCGCCGATCCAGCGCGCGGTGCAGGCCGGTGATGCCGAGAGTGGCGTCACCGTGATGCAGATGGAGGCCGGCCTCGATACCGGGCCGATGCTGCTCAAGGTCAACACGCCAATCAGTGCTGACGACACCGGCGGCAGCCTGCATGACCGCCTGGCTGAGCTTGGTCCGCAGGCCGTATTGAAAGCCATCGATGGCCTGGCTGCCGGCACGCTTAAGGGCGAAGTGCAGGACGATGCCCTGGCCAACTACGCACACAAACTGAACAAGGATGAGGCGCGCCTCGACTTCAGCCGCCCGGCCGTGGAGCTGGAGCGCCTGGTGCGCGCCTTCCATCCCTGGCCGATTTGCCACACCACGCTGAACGGCGATGCGCTGAAAGTGCATGCGGCCGAGATCGGAGAAGGCAAGGGCGAGCCGGGCACCATCCTCGCCGCCGACAAGCAGGGCCTGACCGTGGCCTGCGGCGAGGGTGCACTGCGCCTGACCCGCCTGCAGTTGCCCGGCGGCAAGCCGCTGGCCTTCGCCGACCTGTATAACAGCCGCCGCGAGCAGTTCGCCCCCGGTCTGGTACTCGGTCAATGAACCCGCGCCTGGCCGCCGCCCGCGCCCTGACTGCCGTGCTCTCCGGCAAGGCTTCTCTGGGCAGCAGCCTGCCGCCGCAACTGGACAAGGTCGAACACCACGACCGCGCCCTGGCACAGGATCTGGCCTTCGGCGCCGCACGCTGGCAACCGCGCCTGCAACTGCTGGCCGACAAACTGCTGGAAAAGCCCTTCAAGGCTGCCGACAAGGACGTGGAAGCGCTGCTGCTGATCGGCCTCTATCAGTTGCTGCACAGCCGCATCCCGGAGCATGCCGCCATCGGCGAGACAGTAGGCTGCGCCGGAGCGCTGAAAAAGCCCTGGGCCAAGGGCTTGCTCAACGCCGTGCTGCGCCGCGCCCAACGCGAGCATGAAGCGATTTTCGCCGAACTGGATCGCGACCCGGTGCTACACACCGCGCACCCGCGCTGGCTGCAAAAACAGCTCAAGGCCTTCTGGCCCGAGCACTGGCAAACCATCTGCGCCGCCAACAACGCACATCCGCCACTGATCCTGCGGGTCAACCGCCGCCACGGCAGCCGCGACGCCTATCTCGATGAACTGCGCAGCGCCGGCATCGATGCCGAACCCTGCGCTTTCAGCCGTGACGGCGCGCGCCTGCTGCAGCCGTGCGATGTGACCAGCCTGCCCGGCTTCAAGGAAGGCCGCGTCAGCGTCCAGGACGAAGCTGCGCAACTGGCCGCCGATCTGCTCGAACTGACGCCAGGCCAACGCGTACTGGATGCCTGCGCAGCACCGGGCGGCAAGACCTGCCACCTGCTGGAAGTCGAGCCGGGACTCAGCGAAGTGGTCGCCGTCGATCTGGAAGCCAAGCGCCTGGCACGCGTGCGCGAGAACCTCGAGCGCCTGCGCCTGGAGGCCACGCTGATCGCCGCCGATGGCCGCGATACAGCGGCCTGGTGGGACGGCCAGCCGTTCCAACGCATCCTGCTCGACGCGCCCTGTTCGGCCACCGGCGTGATTCGCCGCCATCCGGACATCAAGCTGACCCGCCAGCCCGAAGACATTCCCGCCCTGGCGCAGTTGCAGGGCGAACTGCTCGACGCGCTGTGGCCGACCCTCGCGCCGGGCGGCATCCTCCTCTACGCCACCTGCTCGGTGCTGCCCACGGAAAACAGCGAGACCATCGCCGCATTCCTCACTCGCACCCCGGACGCGCAGGAAGTCACCATCGCCGGCGAGTTTGGCCTGCAACCAGTGCACGGTCGCCAGTTGCTGCCGCAGCTGGACGGTCATGACGGCTTCTACTATGCCAAGCTGATAAAGACGGCTGTGACCAACCACAGCTAACGGAGCGATCAGTGAAAATCATCATTCTCGGCGCCGGCCAGGTGGGCGGCACTCTGGCGGAACACCTCGCCAGCGAAGCCAACGACATCACCGTGGTCGATACCGACGGCGACCGCCTGCGCGATCTGGGCGACCGCCTGGACATCCGCACCGTGCAGGGCAAGGGCTCCTTTCCCACCGTGCTGCGCCAGGCCGGCGCCGACGATGCCGACATGCTGGTGGCGGTGACCAACAGCGACGAAGTCAACATGATCGCCTGCCAGGTGGCCTACACCCTGTTCCACACCCCGACGAAGATTGCCCGGGTGCGCGAATCGGCCTACCTGACCCGCGAGGCGTTGTTCGACAACGAAGCGATCCCGGTCGATGTGCTGATCAGCCCCGAACAGGTGGTAACCAACTACATCAAGCGCCTGATCGAATATCCCGGCGCCCTGCAGGTGATCGACTTCGCCGAAGGCAAGGCTCAGCTGGTCGCGGTCAAGGCCTACTACGGCGGCCCGCTGGTGGGTCAGCAACTGCGCCAGTTGCGCCAGCACATGCCCAACGTCGACACCCGCGTCGCGGCGATCTTCCGCCGCAACCGGCCGATCATGCCCAAGGGCGACACCGTGATCGAGGCCGATGACGAAGTGTTCTTCATCGCTGCCAAAGCGCACATCCGCGCGGTGATGAGCGAGATGCGTCGCCTCGAGGACAGCTACAAGCGCGTGGTGATCGCCGGTGGCGGCAATATCGGCGAACGCCTGGCCGAAGCCATCGAAAGCCGCTACCAGGTGAAGATCATCGAGATGAACCCGGCGCGCTGCCGCTACCTGTCGGAGAACCTCGACAGCACCATCGTGCTGCAGGGCAGCGCCTCGGATCGCGATCTGCTGGTGGAAGAGAACATCAACGATGCCGACATCTTCCTCGCCCTGACCAACGACGACGAGGCCAACATCATGTCGTCGCTGCTGGCCAAGCGCCTGGGTGCGCGCAAGGTGATGACCATCATCAACAACCCGGCCTATGTCGACCTGGTGCAGGGCGGTGAGATCGACATCGCCATCAGCCCGCAGCTGGCTACCATCGGCACCCTGCTGACCCACGTGCGTCGCGGCGATATCGAAAGCGTGCACAGCCTGCGCCGTGGTGCGGCAGAGGCGTTGGAAGTGATCGCCCATGGCGACGCTAAATCGAGCAAGGTGATCGGCCGCGCCATCGAAGACATTGCCCTGCCACCGAGCACCACCATCGGCGCCATCATCCGCGACGAACAGGTGCTGATCGCCCACGACGACACGGTGATCGAGTCCGGCGACCACGTGATCCTGTTCCTGGTCGACAAGAAGTACATCCGCGACGTCGAGCGCCTGTTCCAGGCCGGTCTGACGTTCTTCTGAACAAAGCCGTAGCCGGATGCAATCCGGGCTACACCCGCGGAGAAGGATCATGAGTACAGATGCGCTGGAAAAAATGCTGGCCAAGGGCATGGACAACGCCCTGCTGCGTTTCGGGCTGGGCAAAGCCCACCTGGATGTCGGCAATGCGGCGCAGGCGGCAGAACACCTGCAACGCTGCGTGGAATTCGACCCCACCTATTCGGCGGCGTGGAAGCTGCTGGGCAAGGCGCTGCAGGCCGAAGGCGACCTCGACGGCGCGCGCCAGACCTGGCAGCAGGGCATCGCTGCCGCCCAGGCCAAGGGCGACAAGCAGGCCGAGAAGGAAATGAGCGTGTTTCTGCGCAAGCAGGACAAGCAACGCTGATCGACTCGGTGCGCACAGCGCACCCTACGGTTCATAGCGGTTTTGTAGGGTGCGCCGTGCGCACCGAGCTAGCAGGCTGTTGAAAAACTATCTGCGATGCCTGGCCGTCGTTAAAAACAGCCTGCTGGAGAAGGACTTCAGCCTTCATGGCTGAAGTCCTTCCAGCGGTAGATCTCAGAGCACCTCGCTGGCCACCGCATCCACCGCCGCCTTGGCGATCCCCACTACCTCGTCCGCCTCGGCCTTGGTTAGCACCAGCGGCGGGGCGAAGCCGAGGATGTCGCCGTGCGGCATGGCGCGGGCGATCATGCCGCGCTCCAGGCAGGCGGCAGAGACGCGCGGGCCGACCTTGAGCGCGGCATCGAAGGGCGTGCGCGCCTCCTTGTCAGCCATGAACTCCAGCGCCGCGAGCATGCCGACACCGCGCACTTCGCCCACCAGGGGATGACCTTCGAAGGTCTGGCGCAGTTGCTGGTTGAGGTAGGCGCCGACATCGGCGGCGTTGGCGGAGATATTTTCCTTTTCGAGAATATCCAGGTTGGCCAGCGCAGCCGCAGCGCAGATCGGATGACCTGAGTAAGTCCAGCCATGGCCCATTGCGCCATCGCGACTGGAAGCCTCGTCGATCACGTTCCACACCTTCTCGCCGACGATCACCGCCGACAGCGGCGCGTAGGCGCTGGTCAGACCCTTGGCGGTGGTGATCAGGTCCGGCTGCATGCCGAACATCTGGCTGCCCATCGGCGTACCCAGACGGCCGAAGGCGCAGACCACTTCGTCGGCGATCAGCAGGATGTCGTACTTCGCTAGTACCGCCTGGATCGCCTGCCAGTAGCCCTTGGGCGGCACGATGATGCCGCCGGTGCCCATCACCGGTTCACCGATGAAGGCGGCAACAGTGTCCGGGCCTTCAGCCAGGATCAGACGCTCCAGATCCTCGGCGCAGTGGCGCACGAAAGCCGCTTCATCCATGCCGGCCGGCGCCTTGTAAAAGTGCGGGCAGACGGCGTGTTTGATATCCGCGTGAGGCAGGTCGAAGTGCTGATGAAAGCTGGCAAGGCCGGTGAGGCTGCCAGTCATGATGCCCGAGCCGTGGTAGCCGCGCTGGCGGGAGATGATCTTCTTCTTCGCCGGGCGGCCGAGCACGTTGTTGTAGTAGCGCACCAGCTTGATCTGGGTCTCGTTGGCGTCCGAGCCGGACAGGCCGTAGTAGACCTTCTTCATCCCCTTGGGCGCCCAATCGATGATGCGCGCCGACAGCTCGATGATGGCCTCTGTCGAGTGGCCGACGTAGGTGTGGTAGTAAGCCAGCTCCTTGGCCTGCTTGTAGATGGCCTCGGCCACTTCGGTACGCCCGTAGCCGATGTTCACGCAGTACAGGCCAGCGAATGCATCGAGCAGCTCGCGGCCTTCGTGGTCGCGAATACGGATGCCGGAAGCGCCGGTGATGATACGCCCCTTGAGTGCGCCGCTGGCGTGGTCGTGAGCGTGGGTGGACGGGTGCATGAAGTGGGCACGGTCCTGGGCGAACAACTCGTCGTAATGGCTCATGGAAAATCCTCCGGTTTGGCTCAGTAGCGCTGGCCCTGATGATGAATGCAGAAGTATTTGGTTTCGACGAAGGGCTCGAAGCCTTCCGTACCGCCCTCACGGCCGAGACCGGAAGCTTTCATGCCACCGAAGGGGATCGGGTGGCCGGTGAACTTGGTGCCGTTGACCGCGACCATAGCGTGGTCGAGGCGGCGGATGAGCGGATGAACGACATCCACGCGGTTGGAACAAATGTAGGCGGCCAGGCCGTATTCGGTGTCATTGGCCATGGCCACGGCTTCGTCCAGCGTGTCGAAGGCGCGCACGCCAGCGATGGGGGCGAAGTTCTCCTCGCGGTAGATGCGCATGCTGTCAGTGACGTCGGCCAGCAGCGTCGGCTGCCAGAACCAACCGCCCAGCGCATGCGGTTCGCCACCGGCCAGCAGGCGCGCGCCCTGTTCGATGGCATCGGTAACCCGTGCGGCCGTCACGTCCAGCGCAGCCTGGTGCATCAGCGGACCGATCTGGTTGCGCGCGTCATGCCCAGGGCCGACGCGCAGGCCGCGCACGGCCTTGGCGAAGCGCTGTAGAAATTCTTCATAAATGGGGCGCTCGACCAGAATACGGTTGGCGGCGCAGCAGTCCTGGCCGGAGGTCTGGAACTTGGCATCCAGCGCCACCTGCACGGCGTGATCGAGATCGGCATCGGCGCAAACGATCAGCGGCGCATTGCCGCCCAGTTCCAGCGCCACCTTCTTCACATCCTCAGCAGCCGCCTGTAGCACCAGCTTGCCGACGCGAGTCGAGCCGGTGAAGCTCACCGAACGGACACGGGTATCTTTGACCAGGGTTTCCATGGCCATCTGCGGTTCACCCAATACCACGTTGAACACACCGGCTGGCAAGCCGGCCTCCTCGGCCAGTTGCGCCAGGGCAAAGGCGGAATAGGGCGTCTCGTGTGCCGGTTTGACCACCACGGTACAACCGGCGGCCAACGCCGCGGCGGCCTTGCGGGTGATCATCGCGCTGGGGAAATTCCACGGTGTGAGCAGGGCACAGACACCGACCGGCTCTTTCACCGTACCGAGCTGGGCACCAGGGATATGACTGGGAATGGTCTGGCCGTAGAGCCGGCGCGCCTCTTCGGCGAACCAGGGAAGGAAGCTGGCGGCGTAGCGGATCTCGCCACGGGCTTCGGCCAGCGGCTTGCCCTGTTCCTGGCTGAGGATGCGCGCCAGGTCTTCCTGATGCTGCAGGATCAGCTCGGCCCAGCGCCGCAGCAGCGACGCGCGGGTTTCCAGGCTCTGCTCGCGCCAGTCGGCGAAAGCGCGCTGGGCGGCGTCCACTGCGGCTACGATCTGCTGCTCACCAAGCATCGGCACATGGCCGATCACGCTCTGGTCGGCCGGGTTGTGCACGGCAATGCTGGCGCCCTCGTCACTGTGCAGCCAGTGACCGTCGACATAGCACAGCGATTTGAACAGCAGGGGATGGTCGAGGGGCATGGCGATGTCTCCGGGCCGATGGACATGGGAGACATGTTAGGGAAGGGCAGCTTGACGTTTTTTCCAAGCCGGGCAGGCGCTACCGCAGTTTTTTCTGAAGGTGGCGGGGCAATAGGAGAATTCTCGTGTGGCGTAGCCCGGATGAAATCCGGGGCAGGGCACAGAACATTCCCGGATTGCATCCGGGCTACGGATTCAGCTCAGGCTGTGGCAGTACGCTGCGGCAACGCCCGCACGATGGCGCTGAGCAACATGCCGTACAGCGGCACGAAGAGGATCAGGCTGATGGCCAGCTTGATCACGTAGTCCACGGTGGCGATCTCCACCCAGTTGGCGGCCATGAACGGATCATCGCTGCGCCAGAAGGCCACCGAGAAGAACAGGAAGGTATCGAGCAGATTGCCGAAGATGGTCGAGGCCGTCGGCGCGACCCACCATTGGCGCATCTTGCGCAGGCGGTCGAACACCTGAATATCGAGCAACTGGCCGAAGGCGTAGGCCAGGAAGCTGGCCACGGCGATACGGAAGACGAACAGATTGAATTCGCCCAGCGCCGCCAGACCGCCAAAAGCGCCTTCGTGGAACAGCACCGACACCACGTAGGAGGCCACCAGCGCCGGCAGCATCACGCGGGCAATCACCACCCGCGCGGAATGCTTGCCGATCAGGCGCACGGTCAGGTCGGTAGCCAGGAAGATGAACGGAAAACTGAACGCGCCCCAGGTGGTATGCCAGCCGAACAGGGTGATCGGCAGCTGCACCAGGTAGTTGCTGGCAATGATGATGAGGATATGGAAGGCGATCAGGCCGGCCAGCACGGGCCGACTGACCGACGCAGGAATCAGGGTCATGTCGATGTCCTTTTTCATGGAGTGGGGTTAGGGAACCCACTGCCGCAGCCGACATGGCCGCGAGCGGCGCGCATTCTAGCGCGTTGTTGACCCGCGGGATAGGTTTTCCCGCAGATGACCAAACCGCTCGGATGGAAGGTCGCGCCGCCGCTGACTCAGGCTTCCGGCACCACCCGCTTGGCCAGCTGGAAATGCCGCTGCCAATACGAGTTGTTGAGGAAGTCGATACGCACGTTGGCGCCGCGGCGCGGCGCGTGGACGAAGCGGCCCTCACCGATGTAGATGGCCACGTGATCCACCGAGCGGCTGCGAATGCGGAAGAACAGCAAATCGCCCGGCTGCAGGTCGCTGCGTTTCACCGAGGGCGCGTCCAGGCGCGACAGCGCGCGGGAGGTGCGCGGCAGGTCGAGGTCGTTCTGGGTCTTGAAGGCGTATTGCACCAGGCCGCTGCAATCGAAACCGTGGCGCAGGCTGGTACCACCCCAGCGGTAAGGCGTGCCCAACGCGCCTAGGGCGCGGTCGATCACTTCGCTGGACGGTTTGGGCGCGACCGCTGGCGCGGTCGCAGGAAGGGTGTGGATACGAAAGGTGGCGGAGGCTTGGGTACAAATTCCCAGTAAAAGAGCGCCTCCCAGGCAAAATGACATGAAGAATTTATTCAAACCCAGTGACCCTGGTGATTGGCCTTTGCGCGGAAGCCCTTCCGAATCAAGGCATTGCATCGGAAACGAGCCTCCTGCCCATCCCGGAGACGGACTGCCTGAAAAAGTCTTTGGTTCATTTCCAAGTAGACGAGCCGACGAACGGTTTACCGCTGATGCCTTCGTATTCCCGACCAATCGCGTCCAATCACGACTCGGAGGTTGAGCCTCCGGCCCTCGGCCGTTAAGGTCGCGGAGCGACTCATCTTCGGAAAGGATTCACTCATGACGCTCAAAGCCTTCCTGCTCGGCGCCTCGCTCCTGGCACTCGCCCACGGCGCCCAGGCGCAGACCGAAAACTCCAGCTGCTCCACGGTGACCCTGGCCGATCCCGGTTGGAGCGACATCGCCGTGACCAATGGCATCGCCAGCCTGCTGCTCGATGGCTTGGGCTACAAAGCGCAGACGCGCACCCTGGCCGTGCCGATCATCTTCGCCGGGCTGCAGAAAGGGCAGGTCGATGTGTTCCTCGGCAACTGGATGCCTGCCGGCCAGCACGACTACGACCGCTACGTGGCCAGCGGGCAGATCGACAAGGTGGTGGAAAACCTGGGCGGCACCGAATACACCCTGGCCGTACCGACCTACGCCCATGAAGCCGGCGTGAAGGACTTCAACGACCTCGCCAAATTCGCCGACAAGTTCGGCAAGAAGATCTACGGCATCGGTTCGGGCTCGCCGGCCAACGACTACATCCGCCAGATGATCACCGGCAACGAGTTCGGCCTCGGCGATTGGCAGCTGGTGGAATCCAGCGAGCAGGCGATGCTGGTGCAGGTCGGGCGCGCGGTGAAGCGCGATGAATTCGTGGTGTTCCTGGGCTGGACGCCGCACCCGATGAACGTGCAGTTCGACATGCAGTACCTCAAGGGCGGCGAGAAGTTCTTCGGCAGCACCGGCTCGGTGAATACCCTGGCGCGCAAAGGCTATGTGGCCGAATGCCCAAACGTGGGCAAACTGCTGACCAATCTGAAGTTCACCCAGGAGATGGAGAACACCATCATGGATGACGTGCTCAACCGCAAGGTGGCCAATGCCACGGCGATCAAGAACTGGATCAAGGCCAACCCGCAGGTGCTCGATGGCTGGCTGGACGGCGTGAAAACCCGCGATGGCGGCGATGGCCTCGCGGCGGTGAAAGCCAAGCTCTAGTCGTCCAGCTCGGTGGGCGCACCCAGCGCGTCCGCCTTGATGGTCTTGGTGACGATGTAAGTGAAGTAACGCTCGATGCCCAGGTCTTCGAGCAGCAGTTGGTCGATGAAGCGCTGGTAGTGATCGATATCGCGAGCGCGGATCATCGCGATGTAGTCGACACCGCCACCGGTGGCGTAGCAGAAGCCCACCTCCGGCGCCTCGCTCAGGCGCTGCTCGAAGCGGCGCATATCCTGCGCGGTGTGGCGGGCGAGGGTGATTTCCACCAGTACCTGCTGGCTGCGAAATAGCGCCGCCCAGTCGATCTGCGCGCGGTAGCCCTTGATCAACCCTGCACTTTCCAGCTTGCGCACCCGCTCCCAGGCCGGCGTCACCGAGAGGTTGATCGCCTCGGCCAGAGCCGACTTGGTGATCCGCCCATCCTCGGAGAGGATACGCAGGATCTTCAGGTCATAGCGGTCGAGCTTGTGCATCGGCTTCTCGGTTGGCTAAGGGTTTAAAGATGTAGAGGCCAGATCGCGGCCAAAGCCCTCCCACGAGACACTCAGACTGTGGGAGGGGCTTTAGCCGCGACCGTTTCTAGTCCACCACCTCGGCAATGACCGCGAGGGTATCACCACTTTTCACCAGCCCGGGGAAGTGCCGCGCAGCGAGCAGGCCGCTGCGTTTGGCACGGTACTCGGTGGCCGGTGCGCCAGTACGACGCGCACTGTGCACCCGCGCGATCACCTCGCCCTTCTCCACGGTATCACCGAGGTCGCGGCACATTTCCAGCAGGCCATCGTCTTCGCTGGCGACGAAGCAGTCGCCGTCGGGCATATCCAGCATTACCGACTTGCCGGCCTCGATCTCACCCTGTAGCAGGCCGAAGTGGATCAGCAGGTTGCGCACGCCACGCTCGGCGATGGCCAGGCTTTTCGCCGTGCTGCTGCCGCCGCCGCCCAGTTCGGTGGTGACGAATACCTTGCCCTGTTCCTCGGCCGCGGTGTCGTACATGCCCACTGCGTCCAGTTCCAGCATGCGCATGCAGTAGGGCGCGGCGAACGCGCGCATGCCGGCGGCGCAGGCGGCGTCCTGGGCCTTGTCCGGCAGCATGTGGCAGGCGGCGAAGGGCAGGAAGTCCAGGGTCTTGCCGCCGGAGTGGATGTCCAGCACCACGTCGGCCATGGGCAGCAGGCTGCGCTGGAAATAGTCGGCGATCTTCTGCGTCACCGTACCGTCCGGCTTGCCGGGGAAGCTGCGGTTGAGGTTGCCCTTGTCGATGGGCGAGGTGCGGGTGCCGGCCTGCACCGCCGGGGTGTTCATGAACGGCACGATGATCACCCGGCCAGTGACGTCCTCGGCGCGCAGGCATTGGGCCAGCTTGCTCAGCGCTAGCGGGCCTTCGTATTCGTCGCCATGGTTGCCGCCGGTAAGCAGCGCCGTGGGGCCGCTGCCGTTCTTCACCACGGTCACCGGAATCATCACCGCGCCCCAGGCCGAATCGTCACGGGAATAGGGCAGCTTGAGAAAGCCGTGTTGCACGCCGTCACGGTCGAAATCGACCGTGGGGCTGATGGGGTTGTCGCGCAGCATGTCGGTCATGGCATTAGTCCTTCACGAACAGCTTGCGCGGCACGTCGCAGAAGGTTTCCACGCCGCTGTCGGTGATCAGGATCGACTCGGTGATCTCCAGCCCCCAGTCGTCCAACCACAAGCCCGGCATGAAGTGGAAGGTCATCCCCGGCTGCAGCACGCTCTCGTCGCTCGGGCGCAGGCTCATGGTGCGCTCGCCCCAGTCCGGTGGATAACTGATACCGATGGGGTAGCCGCAGCGGCTGTCCTTGTGGATGCCGAACTTCTCCAGCACCTTGAAGAAGGCGCGGGCGATGTCGCCGGTGGTGTTGCCCGGCTTGGCTGCCTCCAGGCCGGCGGCGATGCCTTCGACCACGGCCTTCTCGCCGTCGAGGAAATGCTGCGGCGGCTTGCCCAGGTAGATGGTACGCGACAGCGGGCAGTGGTAGCGCTTGTAGCAGCCGGCGATCTCGAAGAAGGTGCCGGCGCCGCTGATCATCGGCGAGTCATCCCAGGTCAGGTGCGGGGCGCTGGCATCGGCGCCGGTGGGCAGCAGCGGGACAATGGCCGGATAGTCGCCGCCATGGCCGTCTGCACCGAGAATGCCGGTACGGTAGATCTCGGCGACCAGCTCGTTCTTGCGCAGGCCCGGTTCGATCTTGTCGAAGATCGCCGCGTGCATCTTCTCGACGATCTTCGCCGCGACGCGCATGTAGCCGATCTCGGTGAGCGACTTGATCGCCCGCTGCCAGTTGACCAATGCAGTCGAATCGACGAAGCGCGCGTTGGGCAGATTGCGCTGCAGCGAGCCATAGGCGGCGGCGCTGAAGTAGTAGTTGTCCAGCTCGACGCCGATGGTCAGCTTGTCCCAGCCACGCGCGGCGATGACCTCCTTGGACAGGTAGTCCATCGGGTGGCGCTCGGTGGACTGCACGTAGTGGTCGGGGTAGCCGACGATATTGCTCTGCTGCATGAACACCGTGCGCTTGGCGCCGTTGGCGTCCTGGCCACGACCGTACCAGACCGGCTCGCCATCGAGCGCCAGCAGCACGCACTGGTGCACGTAGAACGACCAGCCGTCATAGCCGGTGAGCCAGGCCATGTTGGACGGATCGGTGACGATCAGCAGTTCGATGCCCCTGGCCTGCATGGCGCTGCGCGTCTTGGCCAGGCGCTGGGCATATTCCTCCCGGCTGAAGGGGAGGTTGACGACGATTTCGGACATTGCGTTGCCCTCGTGATGGAACGGTTATTCAGGCGCGGCGTGCCGCGCCCGCAGGTTTCAGGAATCGAAACTTAGGCCTTTGCCGGCCGCGACGGCGCGCTGGTAGGCGAGGCTGGCGATGGCGGTGTCCTGGGCGCCGGTGCCGGTCAGGTCGCACAGGGTGATCTGGTCATTGGCGGTGCGCCCCGGGCGCTGGCCGGCGATCACCTGGCCGAGCTCAGCGAAGTCATCCTCGGCATGCACCAGGCCGGCGGCGATGGCGTGATTGAGCTCACCGAGCACGCGGGTCTGACTCAGGCGGTCGGCGACATAGGCATCGACCCGCGCCAGCACCGCTGGAGCGATCTCGTTCTTGTGCTCGGCATCCGAGCCCATGGCAGTGATATGCAGGCCGGAGCGCAGGTGTTGCGGCTGGATCAGCGGCTCGCGACTGGGCGTGGTGGTGATGGCGATATCGGCACCATCGAGCGCCGCGTCGACGCTGTCCACCATGCGCGCATCGTCCAGCTCGGCAGCCATGACCTGGGCCTTGGCGGGATCACGCGCCCAGATACGCACCTCGCGTACCTCGCGCACCAGGCGCAGGGCTTGCAACTGCAGGCGCGCCTGCTCGCCGGCGCCGAGGATGGCGACTACCTTGGCGTCCTCGCGGGCCAGCCATTTGGCGGCGATGGCGCCAGCGGCGGCGGTGCGCACGGCAGTGAGGTAGCCGTTATCCAAAAGCAGCGCGTCGGCCAGGCCGGTCTGTGCCGAGAACAACATCATCAGGCCGTTGAGGCTGGGCAGGCCAAGCTTGGGGTTGTCGAAGAAACCGGGGCTGACCTTGATCGCGAAATGCGCCACACCGGGCAGGTAGGCGGTCTTCACGTCCACCTCGCCGTTATGCTCGGGCACGTCCAGACGCAGGATCGGCGGCATCGCCACGGCGGCAGTGGCCAGCAGGCGGAAGGCGTTTTCCACCACTTCGAGGCTGTCGCTGTCGAGGCCGACGCAGTCGCGCAGGTCGGCCTGGTTGAGAATCAGGGTCTTGGCCATGGAAGCTCCTCAGGCGTCGGCGCCATTGAGCACGCGCAGGTGCTGGTCGATGTCGATGTTGCGGCCGCTGATCACCACCACCACCGGGCCACGCGGTTCGATCAGGCCATCGAGCAAAGCGGCGATGCCGACCGCTGCGGCGCCCTCGACCACCAGCCTTTCTTCGCGGTAGGCGTGGCGGATGCCACGGGCGATGGAGGCCTCGTCGAGCAGGTGAACCTGATCGCACAGATCGCGAGTGATGGAATAGGTGAAGCGGTTGTCCAGGCCGATGCCGCCGCCGAGCGAGTCGGCCAGGGTCGGCAGCTCCTCCACCTCGACTGGCTCACCAGCCTCGAGGCTGGCATGCATGGCGGCGCCCAGCTGCATGCTGATGCCGTGGGTACGAATCGCCGGGCTGGCCGCCTTGATCGCCAGCGCCACGCCAGCGAACAGGCCGCCGCCGGAAAGCGGTACCAGCACTTCGCAGACGTCCGGGCATTGTTCGAGAATCTCCAGGCCCAGGCTGCCCTGGCCGGCGATCACATGCGGGTGGTCGAAGGGCGGGATAAATGCGGCGCCCTGCTCGCGGGCGATACGCAGGGCTTCGAGCTGGGCATCGTCCTGGCTGCGACCTTTGATAACCACCTCAGCGCCCAACTCGCGAATGGCAAGCACCTTGTTCTGCGGCACAAGCTCGGAGAGGCAGACAATGGCCTTCACGCCCTGCTGCGAGGCGGCGAAGGCAAGCGCACGGCCATGGTTGCCGGTGGAGGCCGTGACCACGCCGAGGCGCTTCTGCTCGGCATCCAGCTGCGCGACCGCGTTGCTCGCGCCGCGCAGCTTGAAACTACCGGTAGCCTGCTGCGACTCCAGCTTCAACCACACCGGCACACCGGCCAGGCGACTCAGGCTGGGCGAATGCTCCAGCGGCGTCTGGCGCACCAGGCCGGCAATGCGCTGGCGGGCCTTGAGTAGATCATCGGCGGTGATGGAAGACATGGCGCACGTTCCGAGAAGGTGTGCGGCCGAGTGTATGAGCGGGAAATTGAGTGGCTGAATGTACTAGGACGATTTTTTATTTGGCTTGTGAGTGAGCAGGTAGGTGTTCTTTTTTGCCTAGTGTATTTTTCCAATACCTGCTGTCGATCTGCTCACCAGGAAATGCACTACATGGATAAGTATCAAACCACCCTCAGTCACGCGAAAGCCCACCTCCAAGACATGGGTAAGTCACAATTTGAGCCTGCCGAGTTCAGCCGCCATTTCAGTGCTTGCCTTTCCAGTTCAAGGGCAGCGGTGCAGTACGCGATCAAGGAAGCGCAGCAATTAAACACGGATAAAGCGCTGCAGCAGTTGTGCAATGAGTACAGCTACATTGTCGCTTTCAAAGGCATTCGTGGCCACTCTGAGCATGTGGGGCCCGTACCAACCGAAAGCCGTTTGAAAGAGCGTGAGTACGATATCGTGGTGGCCAAAGAAGGATCAGAAGTCGACCACTCACGCTGGCAAGAGACTGATTTTGATCCTCGGCCTGAGGTTGAAGTGCTAGCTTCAGGCACCATGAGGAACATGGACTACCAGCTACTTGCCGCGGATCTGGCCAAGTATGGTTTAAGCGATGAATACAGTTTGGTTGGTCACTGCAGCGCTCACATCGACTCAATCGAAAGAATGTTGGTTAAAGCTCGCGAGCAAAACCTAATCCCCTAATTCGCTACACGTTCGGCCAGCCGAAAATACTCAACCACGCGCGCGAGAACTCAGGCACTCCCACTGCACTGAAGCCTCGACATGGCCAACCGCCCCTCAAAAATCATGCACCTTCGGGTACTGCTCGAACACATCCCTTACGATCTGCACGCCCTGGCGCATCTTCGCTTCGCTGCATTCGGCGCCGACGCACAGGCGCACCGCGCGCGGCCTCGGCATACCGGGCGGGACGAAGGGGTCGGGCAAGGTCAGCGCAACATTGCGCCGGCGCAGCTCACGCAGCAGGCCATCGGTTTCCCAGCCTTCGGGTACGCGCAACCAACTATTGAGCGAATAGGGATGGTTACCGATCAGGTGCTCGCCCAGCTCCTGCTCCACCAGTGCCTGCCGGTTGGCCAGCAGTTGCCGCTGCAGCTGCACCAGATCCTCGGCCTCGCCGGAGTCGATCCAGCGCGTGGCGATCTCCCCGAGCAGCGACGGTGCCATCCAGCTGTTGACCCGCAGGATGCTCTCGGTACGCAGGGCCAGGCGTTTGGGCATCACCAGATAGCCGATACGCAGGCCGGTGAGCACCGACTTGGTCATGCTGGTGCAGTAGAACGACAGCTCCGGCGCGTAATGACTCAGTGGCCGCGTGGCTTGCTGGCCAGCCAGCAGCGGGCCGTAGACATCGTCCTCGATGATGTACACGCCATAACGGCGAGCGATCTCGGCGATCTCGCGGCGGCGCTCGTCGGGCATCAGTGCGCTGGTCGGGTTGTTGAGGTTGGGCGTGCAGACCAGCGCGGTGATCCGTTCGTTACCGCACATGTCCTCGAAGTGTTCGGGGTTCAGCCCGTAGCGATCCATCTCCAGGCCCTTGAGGGTGAAGCCGAGTACCTGCGAGCTGCCGATGGCGCCGTGGTCGGTCAGGCCCTCGCAGAGCACCACGTCATCCGGGCCGGCGAGGGTGGCCAGGGCGAGGAAAATACCGTGGGCGGCGCCGCTGGTCAGCAGCACATCCTCGATGCCGACATCCATACCCAGACGCGCCAGCCAGCGCACCGCGGCCTCGCGCTGGTGCTGCATGCCAGCAATCGGGCGGAAGGCGTGAATCCACGGCTGGTCCGGCTCCTGCGCCAACTCTAGGCAGGTCTGTCGCCACAGGCGGTCGTGATCAGCCGTATGCAGGATGCGCGCATTGGAAAAGTCCATCAGCGCCTGCTCGGTTTGATCGAGCATGCTGGTGGCCACGCGCTCGCTGGTGCGCCGCGAGACGAAGCTGCCACGGCCCACCTCGCAGCGCACGCGGCCCTGACGCTCCAACTCCTTGTAGGCGTTGGTCACGGTCTGCACGCTGATGCCCAGCGCATCTGAAACCTGACGTTGCGGCGGCAACCGTTGGCCGTCGATCAGGGTACCCTGTTCGATATCGGCGGCGACCGCCTGGACCAGCAGCTTGTATTTCGATTCGCCCGGGCGAGCGTTGGCCAGGGCCTTCTTCCAGTTGTGCATCGATGGCTCCTCCGGCGACTGCGTTCAAGCATCCCGCGTGAGGCGTTACGATTCAATTGTCCTAGTGCAATGCCGTAGCCAAAAAAGCCTTTGTATGCTCGGCCCAAGGGTGGAAAACAGTGCCTCAGGCAACTCAAAAGAACACCACCCGGCGCAGGCCTACTGCGCACCAACGCTCTTGATTTACCTGCCTCCTAACACAGCACGCCGCCGTTGGCGGACTACAAGAAACAGGAGAACACCAAGATGAGTAGCGTTATCCCCTCCCGCTTCGGCCGCCTCGCACTGGCCTGCGCCCTGCTCACCGGTCTCGCTGCCGGTGCCCAGGCCTCGACCCTGGACAAGGTCAAGGACAGCAGCAGCGTGCGTATCGGCTACGCCAATGAAACGCCATTCGCCTACACCGCCCTAGACGGCAGCGTTACCGGCGAGTCGCCAGAGATCGTCAAGAAGATCTTCGAACGCATGGGCGTCGAGAAGATCAACCCGGTGCTCACCGAGTGGGGTTCGCTGATCCCCGGCCTGCGCGCCAGCCGCTTCGACCTGATCGCCGCCGGCATGTACATCACACCCGAGCGCTGCAAGCAGGTGCTGTTCACCGACCCGCACTACCAGTTGCCCGATACCCTGCTGGTGAAAACCGGCAACCCGAAGGACCTGCACAGCTACGAGGACATCGCCAAGAGCGGTGCCAAGGTGGCGATCATGTCCGGCACGGTGAACCTCGGTTATGCCCGTAACGCCGGCATCAGCGACGACCAGATCCTCCAGGTGCCGGATACCACCGCACAGCTGCAGGCCGTGCGCGCCGGGCGCGCCGATGCCGCGGTCGGCACCCAGCTGACCATGAAGGGCCTGGCCGACAAGGGTGGCGACGGCGTCGAAGCCATCAGCGAGTTCAAGGACGATCCGGCCCACACCGGCTACGGCGCCCTGGCCTTCCGCCCGGAAGACAAGGAGCTGCGTGATGCGGTCAATGCCCAACTGAAGGAATGGATCGGCAGCGAGGAGCACCTGGCCACGGTCAAGCCCTTCGGTTTCGATCAGTCCAACGTCACCGACAAGACCGCCGCCGAACTCTGCGGCCAGTAATGAGCGGATGCCGCCGCGCGCTTCGGCGCGTGGCGCGTTTATCACGCATAGAGCGGTAGACATTCATGACCGATCTTCTTCCCCTGCTGCTGCAAGGCGCCTGGGTCACCGTGCAAGTCACCTTCTGGGGCTCGCTGCTGGCCATCGTCTCGGCTGTTATCGCCGCCCTCGGCCGGCTGTCACCCATCGCTCCGCTGCGCTGGCTGGCGATCACCTATATCGAGATCTTCCGTGGCACCTCGCTGCTGGTGCAGTTGTTCTGGCTGTACTTCGTGCTGCCAATGCCACCGTTCAACGTCGAGATGAGCGCCTTCACCGTGGCCATTGTCGGCCTCGGCCTGCATATCGGCGCCTATGGCGCGGAAGTGATGCGCGGCGCCATCCGCTCGGTAGCCAAAGGTCAGTACGAGGCCTGCACGGCGCTGAACATGCGACCGTCGAAGCGTTTCCTGCGCATCATCCTGCCGCAGGCACTGCTGGCAGCGATCCCGCCAGGCACCAACCTGCTGATCGAGTTGCTGAAGAACACCTCGCTGGTGTCGCTGATCACCCTGTCTGACCTGGCCTTCCGCGCCCGTCAGCTGGATCAGGCGACCTTCATGACCCTGGAGATCTTCGCTCTGGCCCTGGTCCTGTATTTCCTCATGGCCCAGGTGATCAACCTCGGTATGCGCCTGCTGGAAAAACGCCTTAGCCGTGGCCGGATGCGCGGAGGCCTGCAATGAATTTCTTCGACTGGGATTTCGCCCTGAGCATCCTCCCGGATTTGCTCAAGGCCTCGCTCAATACCCTGCTGATCACCTTCGCCGGCTTCGCCATTGCCATCGTGCTCGGCCTGCTGCTGGCCATCGCCCGACGCAGCAAGCACCTGTGGCTGTCCTGGCCGGTGGCCGGACTGATCGAGTTCATCCGCAGCACGCCGCTGCTGATCCAGGTGTACTTCCTGTTCTACGTATTCCCCAACTACGGGCTGAACCTCACCGCGCTGCAGGCAGGCATCCTCGGCATCGCCCTGCACTACGCCTGCTACACCGCCGAGGTGTATCGCGCCGGCCTCGACGCGGTGCCACGCGGCCAGTGGGAGGCGGTGACGGCGCTGAACATGTCGCCGCTGTCGGCCTATCGGCAGATCATCCTGCCGCAGGCACTGCGGCCGATCCTGCCGGCGCTGGGCAACTACCTGGTGGCCATGCTCAAGGACACCCCGGTGCTGTCGGCCATCACCGTGGTGGAAATCATGCAACAAGCCAAGAACATCGGCTCGGAGAGCTTCCGCTACCTTGAGCCCATCACCATGGTCGGTCTCTTCTTCCTGCTGCTCAGCCTGGCCCTGGCCTGGTGCGTGCGGCGTGTGGAAGATCGCCTGGAGGTCACTGCCCGATGACTGCTTTTCTAAACTCTACAGACGCCGCAGGGAGTTCCTCCATGAACCAGCCCATCGTCCGCTTCACCGACGTGACCAAGCGTTACGGCAACCTCACCGTACTCAACAAGCTCAACCTGGATGTCGCTCCCGGCGAGAAGGTGGCGATCATCGGCCCCAGCGGCTCGGGCAAATCCACCCTGCTGCGCGCGTTGATGACCCTGGAGAGTATCGACGAAGGCGTAATCGCCGTCGATGACGAACCACTGACCCACATGCCCGCCCGCGACGGCCGCCTGGTGCCGGCCAACGCCAGCCACCAGCGCAAGGTGCGCGGCAAGATCGGCATGGTGTTCCAGAGCTTCAACCTGTTCCCGCACATGTGTGCGCTGCAGAACGTGATCGAGGCGCCAATGCAGGTGCTCGGCATGGGCAGGAAGGAAGCCACCGAACGCGCCGAGGACCTGCTGGCGATGGTCGGCCTGGGCGAGAAGCTGCGCCATTTCCCATCGCAGCTATCCGGCGGCCAGCAGCAACGCGTGGCCATCGCCCGTGCGTTGGCGATGCGACCCAAGGTGATGCTGTTCGACGAGGTGACCTCGGCGCTCGACCCGGAACTGTGCGGCGAAGTGCTCAACGTCATCCGCCGTCTAGGCAGCGAACACAACCTGACCATGCTGATGGTCACCCACCAGATGGGCTTCGCCCGCGAGTTCGCCGACCGCGTGTGCTTCTTCCACCAGGGCTGCATCCATGAACAGGGCACGCCGGATCAACTGTTCGGCAACCCGCAGCAGGAAAGGACGAAGGCGTTTCTCAGCGCGGTGAACGAGTCGCACTGAGGCGCACTGTGGGAGGCGGAGAGCCATCAGAGCGCTCTGCCGTTTCCGTAGGAGCGGCTTTAGCCGCGATTTTTCGCGGATGAGTCCGCTCCTACGGAATCAGGGCAATCCGTTGGCATGCGTCAGCGAGACTAACGCGGCTGCCGCGCCTTGATCGCTGCCAGCATCTTCTGCGCCAGCGCGGCGTAATCACCATCGAAGTGGTGCCCGCCATTGATCATCAGGTGCTCGCCCGGAGCACCAGCTTCGGTGCAGCCGCTCTCGGCCGTCTCCTCGCTGCCATAGATGCAGTACACCTTGGCCGCCGGCACCTTGCGCAGTTCGGGGCCAGTGGCCGCTTCCGCGCCATCCTTGCCGAGCCAGCCGCTGACGGCGATCTCAAAGCTGCCGCTGCGGGCGAAGGCCAGCAGCAACATGGCGTCGACCTGCTGCTGATCACTGGCCGGCAGGCGGTTGTAGATCGCCGGCAACACGTCGGCACCGAAGGAATAGCCGGCGAGCACGAAGCGCTTGATATGCCACTTGTCGCGGTACTGCTGCATCAGTCGCGACAGGTCGGCGGCGCTCTGTTCCGGGCTCTTGTGCTGCCAGTAGTAACGCAGGGTGTCGATGCCCACCACCGGATAGCCAGCAGCGGCCATGTGCTCGGCCGAGGCACGGTCCAGGTCGCGCCAACCGCCATCACCGGAATAGAACAGGGTCAGGGTATCGGCGGGTTGCGCCGAAGGATGCTCGATCACCGGCATCGCCGCGCCCTGGCCGGCGAGCAAATGCTGCAACTGATCGGCCAACAGGGTCGGCAGCGGCGTGCCCAACGTACCGATGCGCGGCTCGCCGTTGGCCTTCTCACGCAGGAAGCGGGCGTTGTCGTCACCCGGATTGTCATTCCACAGGGCTATCCAGTGGCCATGCTCGGCCTTGTTCGGCAAGGGCTCGGCGCAATCGGGTTTGGCCAGGTCGAAGCCGACCGACAGCGCCTGAGCCTGGTCGTCGCTTTGCGCCGCCAGCCAGCGCCAGGCCGAGGCTGCTGCCGGGCCGATACCGGCGACCAGGGTCGGCGCGCCGCCCAGCGCCTCGCTGGCCTGACTGATCAGCTGCTGTTGCGCCTTGCAGTCGCCCGCAACGAAGGGCAGTTGCAGCAGGCGCAGATCGCCCACTTCGGCAAGGTGGCGTAGCGTGGTTTCGTCCAGCGCCTGGTCGGCCGGCGCGAGCAGCAGCACACGCTGACGCGCCTCGCCCTGGCTCAGCAGTTGCGCCGAGGCACCCTGAATCTGCAGTGTCTTGAACTGCGTGGCGCCGCGCATCGACCACCACCAACCCGCCGCCCCTGCAGCCAGGGCAACCAACAACAACACGCCACCCAGCGTCCTTGTCGTCCTGCTCATCTCAACGCCTCACCAGTCCACCCAGGCCGCCCGCGATCAACGTGGCGGTGTCGGCCAATGCCACCCAAGGGTCGAGCCCGGCCGGCACGGCCAGGTAACGCGGCTCCCACTGCGGCAGGAACTTGTCCTTGAAACGGCGCAGGCCCTGGAAGTTGTAGAAGTTCTCGCCACGGTCGAACACCAGCGCGCCGAGACGCAGCGGCAGCGGCGCACCCTTGCGCGTCTGCAGGCCGGCCAGCGGCACCATGCCGAGGCTGAAGCGCGCATAGCCTTCGCTCTGAAACTGCTGGATCAGGCCAAGCATGAGAAATTCCATGGTCGACTTCGCCGCATCCGGCAACACGCGCATCAGGTCGAGGCTGGCCACCGCGCGCGTTTCGCATTCCAGCAGGTTGGCGAAGGCCACCGCACGCCCCTCGAAACGCACCACCACGACACGAAAATACGCCAGGTATTCGGGGCTGAAACGGCCCAGGGAAAACCCCTTCTCGCGCACGTTCTTGCCCTCCAGCCAGGCATCGGAAATCGCCTGCAGCTCCTCCATCGGCACCTGACCGGGAGCGTGGAACTCCAGGCTCAGGCCGTCGCGCTGACCACGGTTCCAGGTGTAGCGCAGCGCCTTCATCTCCTTGCCGTTGCTGGCCAGGTCGAAGGTCTTCAGATCCACCAGCGCCTCTTCACCGAGCTTCAGCGCGGTCAGGCCGATATCGATATAGCCGGGCAGGTTCTCCGCGCGCACCTGATAGAACACCGGCCGCGCATGGTGGCGGTCGCACAGGTCGCGGAACTGCCAGATCAGCTCGGCACGCGCAGCCGGTGGACCGATCGGGTCGAACAGTGCCACCAGGCTGCGCCCACGACGGGCGTACATGAGGAAGGCTTCGCTATCGGGATGGAACAGCAGCGCCTTGTCGCCGCTAAGTGCCAGGCCACCCTCAGGCTGACGCGAGGCCTGGACGATGGCGCGAGCGCGCAGCAACGCGTCCCCGTCCGGCAGGCTGATGCTCGGCGGCGTAGCGCGCAGCAGCCAAGTCAGGCTGACCGCCAGCAACACCAGGGCACTGCCCAACGCAGCACGCAGACCGCGCGGGGCATTGGCATCCAGCTCGAACTGCCACCACAGCTGATGGCTGTAGGCGACATCCTGATAAGCGAACAACAGTAGCCAGACCGAAGCGCCGATCACCCCGGCCGTAGCCGCCAGTACCAGGCCGGAGGCAGGCACGTCCATCAACCGGCTACGTCGGTAAAACTCACGGCGAAACAGCGCCAGCAAACCGGCGATGGCGGCCAGGGCCAAAGCCTCCGGCCAGTCGAAACCTTTGAGCAGTGACAACACCACGCCCAGGCAGAGCAGCACCAGGGTCAGTGCCCAGGCCGCCGACAGGCGCCGGCGCAGCCCTTGCGCCAACAGCAGGCAAAGCGTGCCGACCAGGCTGGCCGCCAGGTGCGAGGCCGCCACAAGTTGCGGCGGCATGAGGAAACCCAACGCCTCCAAGCGTTCGTCCATGGTCGGCGTCACCCCGGAGAACAACAGCACCGCGCCAGCGCAGAACACCAGCAGCGCCAGCAGGGGTACCGCCATACCACTGGCCATGCGCGCCACCTGCCGCGGGAACCACAGACGACGCGCCTCGGCGGCCAGCAGCAGGAGCCCAGCCGCCACCAGCGGCAAAATCACGTAGAGCAGGCGATAGAGAAGCATGGCCGCTACCAGCCCGGCCGGGTCGATACGCGAGGAAAAGGCCGCCAGCAGCACCGCCTCGAACACCCCGACACCGCCCGGCACATGGCTGAGCACGCCAGCTGCCAGTGCCAGCATGTAGATCAACACGAAGGAGGAGAAAGGCGGCGCCTCGGGCAGCAGCAGATACAGCACGCTGGCAGCGATCAGTACGTCGAGACTGCTGATCAACAGCTGCGTCAGGCTCATGCGCAAACCGGGCAGACGCAGACTGAAGCGGCCCAGATCGATTTGCCAGCAGCCAGGCGCGGGGCGCTCGGCCAGGCGTTTCCGGCTAACCAGCAGCCCCACCACCAGTGCCGCGAGCAGTATCGCAACGGCGAACACTGCCAGCACAGGCTCGGACAGGCGCAGCGCAGCCGAGGCATCCGCGAGATCGAACAGAGCCGCCAATGCCGCGAGAATCGGCAGGCTGACACCCAACGAAAGGCTGGCGAACAGGCTCATGCGCGCCACATCGCCCGCGCTCAGCCCATTGCGCCCGTATAGGCGATAGCGCACCGAACCACCGGACAATGCCGACAGGCCCACGGCATTGCCGATGGCAAAAGCGCAGAAACCGCCCAGCGCCAGAGTCGACGGCGGTAACTGAACGTTGGCGTAACGACTGGCCGACCACTCGTAGGCGAGCATCACCGCAAAACCCAGCACGGTGGCCAGCAGAGCACCAAGCAGTGCCTGCGACGGCACAGCGGCCAGCGATTCGCGCACCTGATCCGGGTTGATTTCACGCACCAGATGCCAGCAGGCGACCAGCGCCAGGCCGAACAACAGCAGCGAAAGGCCGAGGCCGATCAGGTGTCGGTTGCGTTGCAGCCAGCCGGATTGGGGAGAGGGAGGAAGATCTGGCGCGCCTGCGCTTTCAGCGGGAAGTTCGGGTACCGCTCGACTCATGTCGAAAACGCCTCTGATGGACGCCACCTCGGAGTGAGGCCTAGATCAGAGTGTAGATGTAACAAAATGTTCCGCAGCTTCGAAACATTCCTGACGCAGGTCCGGATTGTCTGGCGCGGTTCAGGCCTCGCCGAGAAAACGCAAGCCCGCCCCTTCAGCATCCACGCGCATCACTTCCATCTTCAATACCGGCGCAGGGAAAGGCAGATCCTGTACCTGGCCGATCACTTCGGTGCCGACCGACAAGCTGACCATGTCCGGGTGCTTCACGTAAACACCGCTATCGGACAGGTCACGAGTCTGCGCCAGCAGCTCGCCGAAGCTGGGGTGGCTGATCTTGATCCGGCACTTCATCGGGGTACGCACCTGCTGGCGCTGGTTCGGCATGACGGCTCCATAAATGGACGAGCAATGTCGCCTTTAATAGCGCATTAGTGCGCAAGCGCCCAGCATGTGGCGGAAAAAAGGTGCCAATCGGTTACCAAAATCCTTCTGAGGCGCACGCCGCGTTATGGCCTACCCGCCACCTGTGAGCAGCGCTGAGCAATCGCTCACCGACACGCCTGTAAACGAAGGCAATACCGCTGTAGAGAGCGCCGAAAAGGGCGCCATGGCGCACGAAAATACGCTGTTGCCTAACTTGCATGGTAGGCGTAAACGCCTCGCTGGTTCATCATGCAGGGCTATCACCGATGCCTGAACAATGGATTGTGCATGCTGATCGACTCTTTACCGCGCCGCGCCCTGACACTTCTCGGTAGCGGCCATGCCCTGCCAAAGCGGCGCCTGACAAGCTGCGACATCGACCATTCGCTCGGTCTACCCAATGGCAGTGTCGAGCGCATCAGTGGCGTACGTAGCCGCGCCGTAGCCGCCGCCGAAGATAGCGCCGCCGGCCTTGCCGCACAGGCCGCGCAACAGGCACTACAAGCCGCTGGCCTGACTGCCGACCAGCTCGACTGCGTGATCGCCGCCAGCGGCACCATGGATCAGGGCATGCCTTGCAACGCAGCGCTCATCCACCGCGAGCTTGGTCTCGGTTCTAGCGGTATCCCGGCCTTCGACATCAATGCCAGTTGCCTGGGTTTTATCGCCGCTCTGGATCAGATTTCCTGGGCACTGGTTGCCGGCCGTTATCGTCGGGTGCTGCTGGTCTGCGCCGATATCGCGTCCTGCGGGCTCGACTGGCAGCAGTTGCACAGTGCCGCGATCTTCGGTGACGGCGCCGCCGCTGCGGTGCTTGGGCGCGACGCCGATGGGCTACGCCTGAATATCCTCGCTGCACAGCTACGCACCTATTCCGAAGGCGCCACACTCTGCCAGATTGCCGCGGGCGGCTCGCGTCACCACCCTTCGCGCGGCGACGAGAACTTCGCCGCCCTGAGTCGTTTCGCCATGCAGGGCAAAGCGGTTTTCCGCCTGGCCTCGACCCATCTGCCGGGATTTCTGCAGTCCCTGCTCGACGAAGCGGGTTTGCAGCAGGCACAGATCGACCGCGTGATTCCACACCAGGCCAGCCATCTGGCGATGGAGCACCTGCGCAAGCGGCTGGGCTTTGCGACCGAGCAGGTGATCGACATCTTTGCCGAGTACGGCAATCAGGTCGCCGCTTCGCTGCCGACCGCCCTCGATATCGGCCTGCGCGACGGGCGCATCCGCTCCGGTCAGCGCGTGCTGCTGCTCGGCACGGGTGCCGGGCTTTCGCTCGGCGGCATGCTGCTGGAGCTGGAATGAAGATTCTGCTCACCGGCGGTACCGGCTTCGTTGGCCGGCATATCGCCTGGCGTCTGGCCGCAGAGGGTTGCGAGGTGGTGTTCAGCGGTCGTAGCCAAGACGCTGCCGACGAAGTACTGCGCCACGCTCCGGCCGCGATGCGTTTTCTACCTATCGAGCACGGCACTCCACAGGCACGTGCAGCGCTGGCAGAGGCGGCCCGGGGCGCCGATGCTCTGGTGCATTGCGCGGCGCTATCGGCGCCTTGGGGCAGCGCCGAGGCATTTCAGCGCGCCAATGTCGCCTCGACCGAAGAGGTGATTCATGCCTGCCGTACGCATGGCGTCGAGCGCCTGATGCATCTGTCGACCCCGAGTCTGTACTTCGACTTCCAGGATCGTATCGGCGTGCGCGAGAGCGACCCTTTGCCGCCACCGGTGAACCGCTATGCGCAAACCAAGGGCATGGCCGAGGTGCTGCTGCGCAAAGCCGATGTCGCGCAAACTGTGGTGCTGCGTCCGCGCGCCGTATTCGGCCCGTGGGACGCCACGCTGATGCCACGCATGCTGCGCGTAATGCGCCGTGGCGCGATCCCGCTGATGCGCGGCGGGCGGGCCGAACTCGATCTGACCTATATCGACAATCTGGTCGATGCCATCTGGCTCGGCCTGACCCAGCCGTTGCCGCGTCGTTACAACCTGTACAACGTCAGCAACGCTGAACCGATCCGCCTTGATCATCTGCTGGAGCGCGTCGCCACGGCGTTCGCGTTGCCGCTGCGCACTCGCCGGCTGCCCTGGCCACTGGTGTCCGGCGTCGCCCGTCTGCTTGAAACTGGTGCGCATCTGCGCAATGGCGAGGAACCGCTGCTGACCCGCTACAGCGCTGGCGTACTCGCCTTCAGCCAGACCCTGGATACCTCGGTGATCCGCCGCGAGCTGGGCTGGCGGCCCACCATCGATCTCGAAGAAGGCATTCGCCGCCACGCGGCCTGGTGGCTGGAGCGCAATCAATGAGTACGGCGGTCGAAGTCGACTGGCTACGGGTCGGCAGTTGCCGCCACCTGGCCTGCATGGCCGCGCGCGGAGCAGGGTTGCAACAGGTGGATTTCCCGTCGTACTGCGCCCTGCTGCGCCACCCGACACGCGGCTGGATGCTCTACGACACCGGCTATGCGCCGCACTTTCTCAAGGCCACCGCCGACTTTCCCGAACGCCTCTACGGCAGCCTGTTACCAGTGAATCTCCCTGCCGAAGAGTGCTTGTCGGCGCAGCTCGCCGCGCGAGGTATCCGCTGCGAGGAGATCACCGCGGTGATCATCTCGCACTATCACGGCGACCACGTTGCCGGCTTGCGCGACTTTCCGCAGGCGCGCTTCATCGCCCTGCGCGCCGAGAGCGAGCATGTGCTGGCGCTACGCGGCAAACGCTGGCGGGCAACGTTGCAGGGACGCCTGCCGGGCCTGCTACCGGACGACTTTCCCGCGCGTCTGGAACAGGCTGACAATTACCCACAGCGGTCACTGCCAGCATGGATGGCGCCATTCACAAATGGCTTCGACCTGTTCGGCGATGGCAACCTGCTCGGCGTCGCGCTGCCCGGCCATAGCCACGGCCAACTCGGTCTGTGCATCCCCGATGCCAGTAGCGGACCGCTGCTGCTGGTGGCGGACGCCTGCTATTCGCTTCCCGCCTGTCGTGAAGGTCGCCTGCCACCGGCGCCGACGCAATGGTTCAGTAATAGTGGCGTTCGAGCCTATCGCAAGACCTTCGCCGCCGTCGGCGAACTGGCCCGGCGCGAACCCTCGCTGTTGATCCTGCCATCGCACTGCGAAGTGGCCGCGGAGGTCTTTCATGCACGGCCTTGAACGGCTGCGCAGCGTGCTACGCGTTGCCGGCAGTTTTATCCACAGCCGTTGGCGGCTGCGCTTCTCCGACCGACGCCGCCTGGAGGTCTGGCAAGCGCGCCAACTACAGCATTTTCTACGTGAAACTGCGCCACAGGCGCCGCGCCTGCGCGCCTTTCGCGGCCAGCCGCTGGAGTACTGGCCGGAGATGGACAAGGCGCTGTTGATGAATGAATTCAGCGCCTGCAACAGCCGGGATATCGAGCTGCAGGCTGCTCTGGATGTTGCGCTGCAAGCAGAGCATTCGCGGGATTTCAGCCCGCTGTTAGGCGAACTGACCGTCGGCCTTTCCAGCGGCACATCCGGTCATCGCGGGGTCTTTCTGGTCGGCCGTGAGGAACGCGAACGCTGGGCCGGCACCCTGCTGGCGCGCACCTTGCCGACACGCTTGCTCGGTCACTTGCTGCCATGGCGAGAGCCACTGCGCATAGCCTTCTTCCTGCGCGCCAACAGCCGGCTGTACACCACGCTGTCCAGCCGACGGATCGATTTCGCCTTTCATGACCTGCTGCTTGGCCTGGACGCCGCATTGGGCGAGCTCGAACGTCAGCAACCGCATGTATTAGTGGCGCCAGCCACGGTGCTGCGCGCTCTGGCCGACGCGCATCTGGCCGGGCGCCTGCACATCGCCCCAGAGCATCTGGTATCGGTCGCCGAAGTCCTTGAGGAAGAAGACGCGCAGCGCATCGAGCACGCCTTCGGCCGCCGCCCGGCGCAGATCTACCAGGCCAGCGAAGGCTTTCTCGGCTACAGCTGCGAGCGTGGCAACCTGCACCTGAACGAAACCCACCTGCTGATCGAACCCGAATGGCTGGACCAGGAGCAGCGCCGCTTCCAGCCGCTGATCACCGACTTCTCGCGTACCACGCAGATCATCGTTCGCTATCGCCTCAACGACATTCTGCAACTGGCGCCGACACCGTGCCCCTGCGGCCGCGCCGAACGCACCTTAGCGGCCATCGAAGGCCGTGCCGATGAAGTCTTCTGGCTGCCGGCGCTGGATGGCAGCGGCCTGCGTCCGCTCTATCCCGACCTGCTACGCCGTGCTGTCGCCACTGCAGCTGCGCAACTGGAGCAGTGGCGTATTTGCCAGGATGGCATGGACTGGCATCTGCAACTGCAGGCAGAAGAGCGGGTAGCGGCAGAAGCCGCCTTGCGCGAAGCGCTGGCGACATTCTTTCAACAGCAGCAGGTACAACCCGCAACGCTGCACATCAGCGACTGGCTGCCAGATACACCCGGTGCCAAGCGCCGCCGCCTGCTGCTGCAACGTAAACCTGAGGGAGCGCCATGCACGTTCTGATCCTCGGCGCGCGTGCGCCGGCTTGCCTGGAATGGGCACGGGCCTTCGCCGCCAACGGCTGGACAGTCAGCGTCGGCGACTCGCTGGCCTGGCCGCTGGCTCGCTCAAGCAGGGCGGTAGACCACTTCATCCGCCTGCCGGAACCCCGCAGCAACCCGCAAGCCTGGATCGAGGCATTGGCCGAGCGCATCCGCCAGGACGCTATCGATCTGATCGTGCCGACCTGCGAGGAAGTCTTCTACCTGGCCCATGGCTTGCCACAACTGACACCGCTGTGCCGGGTGCTGACCAGCGATTTCGAACTGCTGCACCGCCTGCATCACAAGGGGCGTTTCGCCGAGATGACCCGTGGCTGGCAGGTGGAAGCGCCTGAGACACGTCTGCTGCAGGGGCACGAAGACTGTCTCGCCCTCGCCGGAGAGAGTCGCAACTGGGTGTACAAACCGGCGTATTCGCGCTTCGCCTCACGCACCCTGATTCGCCCGGATGCGCGCGCGGTCGAGGCGTTACGTCCAACCCCTGAGCAGCCCTGGGTGGCGCAGCGCTTCATCGCCGGCGACGAACACTGCAGCTTCAGCCTGCTGGTAAACGGCCAATTACGCGCGCATGCCTGCTACCGCCCGCTGTATCGTGTCGGGCGTGGCTCCGGCATCTACTTCCAGCCCGTACAGCCTGCTGCCGTGCGGACTTTTATCGAGGCGTTCGGCCAGGCCACCGGCTACAGCGGCCAGGTCGGTTTCGACTTCATCGCCGACGCCGACGGGCGCTTCCACGTCCTCGAATGCAACCCACGCGCAACCAGCGGCATCCACCTGTTCGACGACCAGCCCACCGCGCTGGTGAACGTCCTGAACAACGCCTGCGAGCCACTTCTGTCCAGCCCGTCGCCACGCATGGTGGCGTTGGCGATGCTGCTGATCGGCGCGCCACGCCATCTCGCCAGCCGCGCTTTCTGGAGCGACTATCGCGCGGCGCGCGACGTGATCCTGCGTGACGGCGACCTCGGCCCGCTGGCAGCCCAGTTGCTAGGCGTCGGCGAGATCGCCATGCGCGCACTGCTGCGCCGGCGCGGCCTGCTGGCGGCCTCGACCGCGGATATCGAATGGGACGGCCAGCCGCTCGATGGAGCGCCGAACCCATGAAGCTGTTGGCTGCCGACGATCCGCAACTGGCACAACTCGACAGCGCTGCGGTGCGTTACGTACGCGAGCATGCCGAACGCGGAATCGGCAACCTGCTCTGCGAACTGCAGTTGCTCGATCTGGGCCAGTGGCAGATGCCGGTATCGATCAACCACGGTGGCGAGCAGGCCGACAACTGCTATGTGGTCTCACCACTGACCGCCTACAGCGGCTATGCCCGTGACGAGTTGCGGCGCCTGCCCAGTCGGCTGCTGGCAAACCTGCTGAAGCCGCTGGTCGCTGGCGTCGAGTATCTGCTCCGCAGCGCCCGTATCGATCGCATCGTGCAGGTCAACAACTGGCTGCTGTCGACCAATCTGTATCCCTCGGACTGGCAAGGCCAAGGTCTGGATGAGTTGACGGCGCACCTGCGCCAGCGTTTTCCCACGCATGTTTTCGGTTTTCGCTCACTCAACCCGGTGAGCAACGGCGCATTGCTGAAACGCCTTGATGCGCTCGGCTATCTCGCCGTGCCGAGCCGCCAGGTGTATCTGTTCGATGGCAGCGATGGCGCCGACAGCGCTTATCTGCGTCACCACAATTGTCGGCTCGATGCCTCGCTGCTGCGGCGCAGCGGTTACCGGATCGAGACGGGCGAAACCCTGGTGGACGGGGAGTTCGAGCGCGTCGAAGCGCTCTACAACCTGCTCTATCTGGACAAATACAGCACCCTGAACCCGCACTACAGCGCCGCCTGGCTGGAACAGGGCCTGCGTGATGGCTGGCTCGAACTGCGCGTGCTGCGCGCGGCCTGCGGGCGCATTGATGGGGTCGCCGGCTGGTTCGCCAGCGACAGCGTGCTCAGCGCGCCCATCGTCGGCTATGACACCGCGCTGCCACAGCGTGCCGGGCTCTACCGCCAATTGACCCGGCTGTGCCTGGAGGAGGCGGCCAAACGCTGCATGCTGCTCAACTTCAGCTCCGGTGCTGCGCACTTCAAGCGTCTGCGCGGTGGCCAGCCACAGATCGAATACAGCATGGTGCATATCGCCCATCTGCCGCTGCGCCAGCGCCTGGTCTGGCGCACCCTGGCCGCGCTCCTGCAGGGGCTGGGTGTGCCGCTGATGAGGAAACTGAAACTATGAACCCGACTGACCAGCCACTGGCGTACTGGTGGCCACTGGCGACAAGCCAGCAGCTCGGCACCCGCCAACCGCTGGCGCGCGTGCTCCACGGCCGGCCGCTGGTCCTGTTTCGCGAGAGTGACGGTAGTCCCGCAGCATTGCCGGATCGCTGCCCACATCGCTTCGCGCCGCTTAGCGCCGGCTGCGTGCGCGACGGCGTAGTCGAATGCCCCTATCACGGCTGGCGTTTCGACGGTGCCGGACAGTGCACCCGTGCCCCGGGCAGCCTCGATGAAGGCAGCAGCGCCGCTCTGCTGCAACCGCTGCAGACGCTGGAGTCCCATGGTCTTATATGGGTACGCGACGCCACGCTGCCTGCACCAACATTGCCTTGTAGCGCCACGCAGGAAGGACTGGATCTGTTCTGGATGCACGACAAGGTGCGTTGCAGCCTGCAAGAAGCGGCGGAGAACTTCCTTGACGCCTTCCATACGCACTTCGTGCACGCCGGCTGGATTCGCCGCGACAGCAAGCGCCAGCGAGTGATCGCCGATATCCGCGCACTGGAAGATGGGGTCGAAGCACGTTACAGCGAGGAGAGCCTACAAACCGGGCTGATCTCGCGGCTGTTCGAAGGCAGTCGCGGCGAGAGCTTCGGCCGCTTCCGCTTGCCGGGGCTGGCGGAAATCGAATACCGCGACGCTCGCGGCCGGCTCTCGCTGCTGATCAGCGCCTGGCTCGTTCCCGCCGAAACCGGTCATCTGCAGGTAATCGCTCGTATCGCCAGCCGCCGCGGCTGGCTACCCGGCTGGCTGAAACGCCTGCTGATGCGGCCGCTATTCGGCGTAGTACTGCGCCAGGACAAGCGCATCCTGGAGGCTGTCAGCGCTAATCATCAACGCTTCGTAGACTGCGCTGACCAATGGGGGCCCGTGCAGATGCTCGACGGCCGCCAGGATCTGCTCGGCCCCTCGATTCGCCAGTTACTGCTGGAGGGGCAGTTGGACGGCTTCGCGGCCCGGCGACTGGAGCTGGAACTCTAGCAAGCCGTTGAAAAACGTAGGCGAGGCAGGCAAGACAAGGCAAAAACGGCCGAAAAAGCGCAGTTTACGTGCTGTAAATGAGCATTTTGAGGCCGTTTTTAACGCAGTATTGCCAACGCAGGTAGTTTTTCAACAGCCTGCTAGAACCTGGCCGCGACCGCATCAGCAAGAGATGGGCGAAACAGCTTCAGTACCACTTGGCCTCACCATCCGGGCGTTTCTTGAAGCGCTTCATGCTCCACATGTACTGGCTCGGGTAGTTGCGCACGTAACGCGACACCACTTCGCTCATCGCCGCCACGCCTTCTTCGACGTTCTCGCTGTACATCCCTTCGGGGGCCGCCTCGAGGATCACCTTGTAGCCGCTGCCATCCGGCAGGCGCAGCGCATGCAGGAACACACCGACCGCCTTGCCACCAGTGAGCATGTTCGGCACGAACTTGCTGGTCAGCGCGGTGGTACCGAGAAAGGGCACGAACACGCCCGACGAACGGCTCGGCTCCGGGTCGGCCGGGATACCCACGGCGCCGCCTTTGCGCACTTCCTTGATGACGCTGAGGATGCCTTCCTTGGTCGACGGTGCGACACGGTTGCCCATCTGCACGCGCTGCTGCTGCAGCAGTTCGTCAACCGCCTTGAGCTTCGGCGGGCGATAAAAAATGATCGGTTTGCACTGGTTGCAGTAGAAATGGTTGAGCACTTCCCAGTTGCCCAGGTGGCTGGTGATACCGACCACGCCCTTGCCCGAGGCCAACGCCTGTTGCAGTACTTCCAGGCCTTCGACTTCACGCACCAGCTTGAGCGATTTCTGCGCTGGCCAGATCCAGGCACAGGCGCTTTCGGTCAGGGTCTTGCCGATGTCCTTGAGGCTCTGCCCGACTAGCTTTTCGCGCTCGGCCTCGCTCAGCTCCGGGAAGCACTTGGCCAGGTTGATGCGCACCACGTCGCGCGAGCTGTTCGGCAGCTTCCACATCAGCCAGCCGATGGCATTGCCCAAGGCCTGCACGGCGCGCCAGGGCAGTAGTGCGAACAGACGCAGGAACCCGACCACCAGGGCGCCCTTGAGTTTTTCCACGAGAGACTCCAAGCGTTTCTGCAAAGCGCCCAGTTTAACAGGACGTTCAAAACCGTTGGTGAGGCAGGCAAGACAAGGCGTGACGACCAGGGCCAGCTAAGTCAGTAAAGACTCGTCCGCAGCCGCTGTTGCAGATCGCGCTCGTAGGCCTCGACGTCGAATTCCTCATAGATGCAGCGGAAGATATCGCCCGCGCTCGGCAGGCTGGCGCGTTCGACCTGACGCGAGGCATCCCACAGGCCCGAGCGCAGCGCCGCCTTGGAACACTGGAAGTAGCAGGTATCGATATGGATGCGCAGCACGCTGCGCGGCAGCTTGCCCTGGGCACGGCCCAGTTCCAGAAGCTCGGGGTCGAGGGAGATTTCGGCACGGCCGTTGACCCGCAGACTCTCGCCCACGCCCGGAATCAGGAACAGCAGCGCCACCTGCGGGTTGAGCACGATATTGCGCAGGCTGTCGATGCGGTTGTTGCCGGGGCGATCCGGCAGCAGCAGGGTCTGGTCGTCGAGAATCTGCACGAAGCCCGGCGCATCACCACGCGGCGAGCAATCCAGGCCATCCGGGCCAACGCTCGCCAACACCACGAAGGGCGAGGCTTCGATCAGCGCGCGATAGGGCTCGATAAGCCGCGGCAACTCCTTGCGCCGCGAGCGCTCGTGGCTTTCGCCGTACAGCGCCTGCAATTCATCCAGCGTGGTGATGGTGGTCATGAGCCCTTCAGTTGCGCATAGCGGTCGCAGTCGGTGGTGTGGTCCATCACCATACCCGTGGCCTGCATGAAGGCATAGCAGATGGTCGGCCCGACGAAGGTGAAACCGGCCTTTTTCAGCGCCTTGCTCATGGCCTCAGCCTCAGGCGTCACCGCCAGCATCTGGCTACGGTCGCTGAAGTGGTTGATCTTCGGCACGCCGCCAACGAACGACCAGAGCAGCGTTACCGGGTCGTCCAGCTTCAGCCAGGCCTGGGCGTTCTGCCGCACGGCCTTGAGCTTGAGGCGGTTGCGGATGATCCCTGGATCCTGCATCAGCGCCTCGATTTCCTCATCGCTCAAACGCGCCAGACGTTCTGGATCGAACCCGTGCAGCACCTGGCGATAACGCTCGCGCTTCTTCAGCACGGTGATCCACGACAGGCCGGCCTGCGCGCCCTCGAGCAGCAGCATCTCGAACAGATGACTGGCATCGCGCTGCGGCACGCCCCATTCCTCGTCGTGATAGGCCTGGTACAGCGGATCGTCGGTACACCAGAAGCAGCGGGGCATGGCGGTAGGCCTCGGTCGGGGTCGAAGCGACGACTATAGCGGCAAAATAACTGGATATAAATACAGCCACATACGACTTGAATGATGCCGATGTGCCGTACCCTGCGGCCTGCGCCGAGTTTCGATATACTCACCGGCTTTCCCTCGCAAGCCTCCACAGGTGATTTTTTCGTGAGCCAGACCAAGCCTGCCGTGCGCACCTTCCAGGACCTGATCCTGGCCCTGCAGAACTACTGGGCCGAGCAGGGCTGCGTGGTGCTGCAACCCTACGACATGGAAGTGGGCGCCGGCACCTTCCACACCGCCACCTTCCTGCGCGCCATCGGCCCGGAGACCTGGAACGCCGCCTACGTGCAGCCTTCGCGTCGTCCCACCGACGGCCGCTATGGCGAAAACCCCAACCGCCTGCAGCACTACTACCAGTTCCAGGTGGTCTTGAAGCCCAACCCGGAGAACTTCCAGGAGCTGTACCTGGGTTCGCTGAGGGCCATCGGCCTCGATCCGGAAGTGCATGACATCCGCTTCGTCGAAGACAACTGGGAATCGCCGACTCTCGGCGCCTGGGGTCTGGGCTGGGAAATCTGGCTCAACGGCATGGAAGTCACCCAGTTCACCTACTTCCAGCAGGTCGGTGGCATCGAGTGCTACCCGGTGACCGGCGAGATCACCTACGGCCTGGAGCGCCTGGCCATGTACCTGCAGGGCGTCGACTCGGTCTACGACCTGATCTGGACCGACGGCCCGTTCGGCACCGTGACCTACGGCGACGTGTTCCACCAGAACGAGGTGGAGCAGTCCACCTACAACTTCGAGCACGCCAACGTCGAGAAGCTGTTCGAGTTGTTCGACTTCTACGAGAGCGAAGCCAACCGCCTGATCGAGTTGGAGCTGCCGCTGCCCACCTACGAAATGGTGCTCAAGGCCTCGCACACCTTCAACCTGCTCGACGCCCGCCGCGCCATCTCGGTGACCGCGCGTCAGCAGTACATCCTGCGCGTGCGCACCCTGGCCCGTGCGGTAGCGCAGAGCTACCTGCAGGCGCGCGCCAAGCTCGGCTTCCCCATGGCCACCCCCGAACTGCGTGACGAAGTACTGGCCAAGCTGGAGGCGCAAGCATGAGTGCGAAAGATTTCCTGGTCGAACTGGGCACCGAAGAACTGCCACCGAAAGCGCTGAAAAGCCTCGGTGACGCCTTCCTCGCCGGTATCGAGAAAGGCCTCAAGGGCGCCGGCTTGGGCTACACCGCCAGCCGCGTGTATGCAGCGCCGCGCCGCCTGGCGGTGCTGATCGAGCAGCTCGAAGAGCAGCAGGCCGACCGCAGCATGAACCTCGACGGCCCGCCCATCCAGGCTGCCTTCGATGCCGACGGCAACCCGACCCAGGCTGCCCTGGGCTTCGCCCGCAAGTGCGGCGTGGACATCGCCGAGATCGACCGCAGCGGGGCGAAACTGCGCTTCGCCCAGCACATCCCTGGTCAGCCGGCGGTGAACCTGCTGCCGACCATCGTGCAGGACTCGCTGAACGACCTGCCGATTCCCAAGCGTATGCGCTGGGCCGCACGCCGCGACGAATTCGTGCGCCCGACCCAGTGGCTGGTGATGCTGTTCGGTGACGCCGTGGTCGACTGCGAGATCCTTGCGCAAAAAGCCGGTCGCGTCTCCCGCGGCCACCGCTTCCACGCCAACCACGATGTGCGCATCAGCAGCCCGGCCAGCTACGCCGAAGACCTGCACAGCGCCTACGTGCTGGCGGATTTCGCCGAGCGCCGCGAGATCATCAGCCGCCGCGTCGACGAACTGGCCGCCGCCGAGAACGGCACCGCCATCGTGCCGCCGGCGCTGCTGGATGAAGTCACCGCCCTGGTCGAATGGCCGGTGCCGCTGGTCTGCTCGTTCGAGGAACGCTTCCTCGAGGTGCCGCAGGAGGCGCTGATCAGCACCATGCAGGACAACCAGAAGTACTTCTGCCTGCTCGATGCGAACGGCAAGCTGCTGCCACGCTTCATCACCGTGGCCAACGTCGAGTCCAAGGACCCGGCGCAGATCGTCTCCGGCAACGAGAAAGTCGTGCGTCCGCGCCTGACCGACGCCGAGTTCTTCTTCAAGCAGGACAAGAAGCAGAAGCTCGAAGACTTCAACCAGCGCCTGGCCAACGTGGTGTTCCAGGCCCAGCTGGGTTCGGTATTCGACAAGGCCCAGCGCGTATCGGCGCTCGCCGGTTTCATCGCCCGCGAAGTCGGTGGCGACGCCCAGCGCGCCGCCCGCGCCGGTCTGCTGTCCAAATGCGACCTGGCCACCGAGATGGTTGGTGAATTCCCCGAGATGCAGGGCATCGCCGGCTACTACTACGCGCTCAACGACGGTGAGCCGCAGGACGTCGCCCTGGCCCTGAACGAGCAGTACATGCCGCGCGGTGCCGGTGCCGAACTGCCGAGCACCCTCACCGGCGCTGCCGTGGCCGTGGCCGACAAGCTCGATACCCTGGTCGGCATCTTCGGCATCGGCATGCTGCCGACCGGCTCGAAGGACCCGTACGCCCTGCGTCGCGCCGCCCTCGGTGTGCTGCGCATCCTGATCGAAAAGGGCCTGGATCTGGACCTGGCCACTGCGGTCGACTTCGCCGTCGCCCAGTATGCCGGCAAGATCAAGAGCGACGGTCTGGCAGCTCAGGTGCTGGAGTTCATCTTCGACCGTCTGCGTGCGCGCTACGAAGACGAAGGCATCGAAGTCGCCGTGTACCAGGCCGTGCGTGCGGTGAATCCGACCTCGCCGCTGGACTTCGACCAGCGCGTGCAGGCCGTGCAGGCCTTCCGCAAGCTGCCGCAAGCCGCTGCCCTGGCCGCCGCCAACAAGCGCGTATCGAACCTGCTGAGCAAAGCCGAGGGTGGCGTCGCCGCCCAGGTCGAGGCGCACTACTTCGACAACCCCAGCGAGTTCGCCCTGCACGCCGCCATCCAGCAGGCCGACCATGCGGTACAACCGCTGGCCGCTGCGCGTCAGTACAGTGAGGCCCTGGCCAAGCTGGCCAGCCTGCGCGAGCCGGTGGACGCCTTCTTCGAGGCGGTGCTGGTTAATGCCGAGGACGCCAAGGTGCGCGCCAACCGGTACGCCTTGCTGGCCCGCCTGCGCGGGCTGTTCCTCGGTGTGGCGGACATCTCGGTACTGGGCTAAGGCCTTCGTAGGAGCAAGCTCCGCGCGCGAAAGCGTTCGCGAGCAGAGCTCGCTCCTACGGCAGACTCTGAAACGACTGAATGAAACTACTGATCCTCGACCGCGACGGTGTCATCAACCAAGACTCCGACGCCTATATCAAGACACTCGACGAGTGGATTCCGATCCCCTCGTCGATCACCGCCATCGCACGCCTGTCGAAGGCGGGCTGGACGGTGGCCGTGGCCACCAACCAGTCCGGTATCGCCCGTGGCTATTACGACCTGGCGACCCTGGAGTCGATGCACGCGCGCCTGCGCCAGCTGGTGGCGGAGCAGGGCGGTGAGGTCGGTCTGATCGTGCATTGCCCGCATGGGCCGGATGACGGCTGCGACTGCCGCAAACCGAAACCGGGCATGCTCGAGCAGATCGCTGCGCACTACGCCGCGGAACTGGCAGGAATCTGGTTCGTCGGCGATACCAGCGGTGACCTGCAGGCCGCGCTGGCCGTCGATTGTCAGCCTGTGCTGGTGAAAACCGGCAAGGGCGAGCGAACCCTGGCCAAGCCTCTGCCGCCAGGAACCCTGGTATTCGATGATCTGGCGGCTGTCGCCGATCAACTGCTCTCATAAGGTGTGAAGGTTCATGGCGCTAGTGCAGGCATTCAGAGTCACGCTTTTCTACCTGCTGCTGTCGTCCAGCTCGTTCTTCTGGTGCCTGATCAGCCTGGTGGTCGCACCGCTGCTGCCGTTCCGCCAGCGCTACCGCTTCGTCGTACAGGCCTGGTGCAACTGCGCCGTGTGGCTGGCCAAGGTGATCGTCGGTATCCGCTATGAAGTGCGCGGTGTAGAGAACATTCCCGAGCGCCCCTGCGTGATCCTCGCCAACCACCAGAGCACCTGGGAAACCTTCTTCCTCTGCGGCTTCTTCGAGCCACTGTCGCAGGTGGTCAAGCGCGAGCTGCTGCGCGTACCGTTCTTCGGTTGGGGCATGGCCCTGCTCAAGCCCATCGCCATCGACCGCAGCAACCCCAAAGCCGCGCTCAAGCAGCTGGCCAAGCAGGGCGATGAGCGCCTCAAGCAGGGCGCCTGGGTACTGGTGTTCCCCGAAGGCACGCGGATTCCGCCGGGCCAGATCGGCAAGTTCTCCCGCGGCGGTACCGCCCTGGCGGTGAATACCGGCCTGCCGGTGCTGCCCATCGCGCACAACGCCGGCGAGTTCTGGCCCAAGGTCGGTTGGTCCAAGCGCTCGGGAACGGTTCAGGTGATCATCGGCGCACCGATGTACGCCGAAGGCGAGGGCCCGCGTGCCATCGCCGAGCTCAACGAGCGCACCTTCCAGTGGGTACGCCAGCAACAGACCGAACTGCGCGGCGAAGAGCCGCAACTGAGCCGGCTAGGCGAAACCGTCTGATCTGTGGATAAGCTGTGCGTCAAATGCAAGAAAAGCGCCATCATCGCTCGTATCTGACTGATTTTCCTGGCGAATCCACTGCGCTAGGAAAATCCCGTAACAGGGTATAAGTTGTGGCTCACGCCTGACTGCTATTGGCCTTCCGGCGGCTACATGCCGCCGATAAATCCGCCTCTACCACGACGGGTTCACAGTCTTGCCCGCGGCAATGGCCGAAGATGGGACACGAAAGGGAATTCGCTGCCATGCCGTCGATCTACCAACTCAAACCGGCTTTCCAGAACCTGCTGCGCCCAGGCGTCGAACGCCTGCATGCCCGTGGCGTCACCGCCAACCAGGTGACCCTGGCCGCGGCCGTGGTCTCCGTGCTGCTCGGCGCCCTGCTCGCTGCATTCAGCCACATCACCTGGCTATTCGCCTTGATCCCCCTGTGGATGCTGCTGCGCATGGCCTTGAATGCCGTCGACGGCATGCTCGCGCGCGAATTCGGTCAGCAGTCGAAGCTCGGCGCCTACCTCAACGAACTCTGCGACGTGATCGCCGACAGTGCCCTGTATCTGCCCTTCGCACTTCAGGCAGGCGTCTCGCCACTGCTGGTGATCGTTGTTGTGCTGCTGGCGGTGATCAGCGAATACGCTGGCGTACTCGGGCCCATGGTCGGCGCCTCCCGGCGCTACGACGGGCCGATGGGCAAGAGCGACCGCGCCTTCTGCTTCGGCGTGATCGGCGCTGGCGTCGCCACTGGCCTGCTGCCAGCCTTGTGGATCAATCTTTTGCTGGGCCTGATCCTCGCCCTGTTGCTCTACACCCTCTACAACCGCGTTCGCCATGGCCTGGCCGAAGTGGCCTGAGCTGTCCTACGGAATAAGGAGATTCCATGCGCCCCGTACAACTGCACACGTTCAGTACCCATGATGGCGTCGAGCTGAGCTACCGCCACTGGCCGGCGACGACGCCTGCCGATGGCCCACGCCAGGCCGTGGTGCTGTTTCATCGCGGCCACGAGCATGGCGGGCGCATGGCCCACCTGGTGGACGAGCTGGATCTGCCGCAATGCGACTTCTTCGCCTGGGATGCCCGTGGCCATGGTCTGTCGCCCGGTGCACGCGGCGACAGCCCGAGCTTCGCCACCAGCGTGCGTGACGTGCAGACCTTCATCGAGCACATCGGCAGCCAGCACGCCATCGCCGAAGAAGATCTGGCCGTGCTGGCGCAGAGCGTCGGCGCGGTGATCATCTCCACCTGGGCCCACGACTACGCACCCAAGGTGCGCTGCCTGGTGCTCGCCTCCCCGGCGTTCAAGGTCAAGCTCTACGTGCCCTTCGCCCGCCCCGGGTTGAAGCTGATGCACGCCTGGCGCGGCAACTTCTTCGTCAACAGTTACGTGAAGGCGAGGTTCCTCAGCCACGATCCCGAGCGTATCGCCTCCTTCGAGAACGACTCGCTGATCGCCCGGCCGATCTCGGTAACCATGCTGCTCGGCCTGTACGAAGCAGCCGACCGAGTCGTCGCCGACGCCCAGGCGATCCAGGTGCCAACCCAGCTGCTGATCTCCGGCGCCGACTTCGTCGTCCATCGCAAGCCGCAGGAAGACTTCTTCGAGCGCCTCGGCAGCCTGCGCAAGGAAAAACACCTGCTGCCCGGCTTCTTCCACGACACCCTGGGTGAACGCGACCGCGCCCACGCGCTGAGCCGCGCGCGGCGCTTTATCCTGCGCAACTTCGAGGAGCCGCTGGCACATCCCTCGCTGCTCGATGCTGATCGCCTGGGCGCCACCTGTGCCGAAGCCGAAGAGCTGGCCGCACCGCTGCCAAAAAACTCGCTGCGCGACCTCTACTGGCGTGCCACCCGTGCCGGCATGCGCCTGGCCAGCACGCTTTCGGCCGGGGTAAAACTGGGCTTCGACACCGGCTTCGATTCCGGCAGTACGCTCGATTACGTCTACCGCAACCAACCGACCGGCAAGGGCGCACTGGGCCGACTGATCGACCAGAACTACCTGGACTCCATCGGCTGGCGCGGCATTCGTCAGCGCAAACTGCACGCCGAAGAGCTGCTGCGCCTGGCCATGAGCAAACTGCGTGAGGCGAACAGGGCGGTGCGCATCGTCGATATCGCCGCCGGCCACGGTCGCTACATCCTCGAATCGCTGGAAGGCCAGGAGCAGCGCCCCGACGCGATCCTGCTGCGTGACTACAGCGACATCAATGTGCGTGACGGCAATGCGCTGATCGAGCAGAAGGGCCTGGGCGACATCGCCCGCTTCGTCAAAGGCGATGCCTTCGACCGTGACGATCTCGCCGCGCTGGATCCCAAGCCGACCCTGGCGGTGGTCTCCGGCCTGTACGAACTGTTCGGTAGCAACCAGATGGTCGGTGATTCGCTGGCCGGCCTGGCAGCGGCGGTCGAGGAGGGCGGTTACCTGGTCTACACCGGCCAGCCCTGGCACCCGCAACTGGAGCTGATCGCCCGTGCTCTGACCAGCCACCGCGATGGCCAGGCCTGGGTCATGCGCCGGCGCAGCCAGGCGGAGATGGATCAGTTGGTCGAGGCTGCAGGCTTTCGCAAGGTGGCCCAGCGCATCGACCAATGGGGCATCTTCAGCGTGTCCCTGGCGCAACGGGTGAAGTGATGGACAGCGCGCGCGAACAGGGATTGTGGAAGCGCGGCGTACTCTGGCTGCTGGTGCTCGGCCCGCTGTTCTTCACCAGCTACGGCTTCGCCAACTGGTTCACTGGGCTGCGCGATGACGTCGGTAGCCTGGTCTTCACCTGGGAGCAGCAGATCCCGCTCTGGCCCTGGACCATCGTGCCGTACTGGTCGATCGACCTGCTCTACGGTCTGTCCTTCCTGTTACCGGCCTGCCGCCGCGAGATGGATCGCCACGCCCTGCGCCTGCTCGCCGCGCAAGTCATCTGCGTGGCCTGCTTCCTGCTCTGGCCGCTGCGCTTCACATTCGAGCGGCCGCCTCTGGACGGCACCTTCGGCCTGATGTTCGACGTGTTGATGGGCTTCGACAAACCCTTCAACCAGGCGCCTTCGCTGCATATCACCCTGCTGGTGATCATCTGGGCGATGTTCGCCAATCACACCCGCGGGCTGTTCTGGCGCGGCTTGCTGCACGGGTGGATGGCGCTGATCGGCATCTCGGTGCTGACCACCTGGCAACACCACTTCATCGACGTGCCCACCGGGGCGCTGGCCGGCTTCTTCTGCCTGTGGCTGCTACCGTTGCAGGGCGCTACGCCGCTGAAGCAGATACGCCTGGCCAGCGATCCGCGCCGTTGGCGCCTGGCTCTGCGCTACGGGCTTGGCGCAACGCTATGCGCCGTGCTGGCCGTCAAGCTGAGCGGCGCCTGGCTTTGGCTGTTCTGGCCGGCGGTTGCCCTGGCGATGGTCGCGCTCAACTACCTGCTATTTGGCGCTGCCGGCTTCCAGAAGCAAGCCGACGGCCACCTCAGTCCGGCCGCTACGGTATTGCTCGCACCCTATCTGCTCGGTGCCTGGATCAACTCGCGGCTGTGGACCTATCGCCGGCCAAAGCCCAGCCAGGTGGTCGAGGGCATCCATCTTGGTCGACTCCCTGCGCCGCACGATCTCGAAGGGTTTGCCAGCCAGGTTGACCTCTGCGCCGAACTGCCGCTGCAACGCACGCCGCCAGCCTATTGCAGCCTGCCGTCACTGGACCTGGTAGCGCCCGATGCGCTGACCTGCCAACGCGCCGCCGAGGCCATCGAACGTCTGCGTCATCATGGGCCGCTACTGGTGTGCTGCGCCCTGGGTTATTCGCGCAGTGCCACTGCCGTGGCAGCCTGGCTACTGCACAGTGGCCGCTGCCAAAACGTCGAGGCCGCCGTAGAGCTGATCCGCCAGGCTCGGCCACAGGTCGTGCTCGGCCCGCAGCATCTGGCCGCGCTGCAATCCATGGTCGATGCACAACCGGGGCTGGAGGTCGCTCATGCAGGCTGATCTGTTGCTGGTCGCGGCACTGTTGCGACGTGGGCGCAGCCTCGATCATTGCTCCAGCGCGCTGAGCCTGGTCGCCGTGGTCTTTGGCCTGGCGCCTTGGCTTGGCGCCCCCGCGAGCCTGATGTTGGCGCTGATCTGCGCGTCGCTGCTGATCGCCGGCCTGGCCGAAAAATACTGGGCGTTGCGCGTGGCGCTGGATGCCGAACTGTTTCAGCGCCTGGCCGAATCCGGCGAACAGCTCGACTGCCAGACTCACGCCCTGGATCAGGCCCTACAAAATCTGGGCCTGCAGAATGCGCAGCAGGCTGGCCGCAGCTGGAGCCTTCGTTCTCAGGGCGCACTTGGCCTGCTGCGCAAACAGGCGCTGTGTCTGCTGCTACAGATCGTCATCGTAGTACTCGGGTTCTTCATCGTTTTCGCTTAAGGAGTCGCCATGCTCGCTGCATTGACCGCTTTCGCCATCACCTCGGCGGCTCGCCTGCTGACCGGTGCCCGAGCCCTGTGGCTCGGCAGCACCGCGCAGGCGACGCAACGTCTGTACTACGCCAACCACAGCAGCCATGGCGATTTCGTCCTGCTCTGGGCGTCGCTGCCACCGGAGCTGCGCAAGCGCACCCGGCCGGTGGCCGGCGCCGACTACTGGCAGAAGCCAGGGGTGCGCAGCTTTCTGATCAACAAGGTGTTCAACGGTGTACTGGTTGACCGCGAGCGCAAGGAGGAAGGGGCCAACCCGCTGCAGGCGATGCTCGATGCGCTGGACGGTGGCGACTCGCTGATCATCTTCCCCGAGGGCACGCGCAACCTCGGCGATGAGCCGTTGCTGCCGTTCAAGAGCGGCCTTTATCACTTGGCTCAGGCGCGGCCGGACGTGGAGCTGGTGCCAGTGTGGATAGCCAACCTCAACCGGGTGATGCCCAAGGGCAGGGCGCTGCCGCTGCCGCTACTGTGCACCCTGAGCTTCGGTGCGGCACTGGAGCCCATCGAGGGGGAGGGCAAAGATGCCTTCCTGGAACGCGCACGTAACGCCCTGCTGGCACTAGCACCCGAGGAGGCCTGAGATGGATAACAACACTTTGCTGCTGTTCGCCGGTATCGGTGCTCTGCTGTTGCTGGCCAGCCTGGTCGGCTTCGTCCTCAAGCGGCGCAGTGGCGATCAGCCCAACCCGGTGATCGACAACCTCAACGCGCGGATCAATGCCTGGTGGGTGATGGTGCTGGTAATCGGCATCGCCTTCCTGTTCGGCAACGTCGGCGTCGTCGTGCTGTTCTACTTCGTGTCCTTCTATGCGCTGCGCGAGTTCATGACCCTGACGCCGACCCGGCGCAGCGACTACCCGGCACTGGTAGCTGCCTTCTACTTCGCCCTGCCGATGCAATACCTGCTGATCGCCCTGGGCTGGTACGGCCTGTTCGCCATCTTCATCCCAGTCTACCTGTTCCTGCTGCTGCCGATCCTCGCCTCGCTGGGCGGCGATACCACGCGCTATCTGGAGCGCGCGGCCAAGGTGCAGTGGGGGTTGATGATCGCCGTGTACTGCATCTCTTCGGTACCGGCGCTGCTGACCCTGGACATTCCCGGCTACGAGGGGCGCAATCTGCTGCTGATAGCCTGGCTGATCATCGTCGTGCAGCTCTCCGACGTGCTGCAGTACGTCTGCGGCAAGCTGGCCGGCAAACACAAGATCGCGCCGAATCTCTCGCCCTCGAAAACCGTGGAAGGCTTTGTCGGTGGCGTAGCCCTGGCCACGCTGATCGGCGCCATGCTGTGCTGGATCACGCCGTTCGCCTTCTGGCAGGCCGCACTGTTCGCCCTGCTGGTATGCATCCTCGGCTTCGCCGGCGGCCTGGTGATGTCGGCGATCAAGCGCGACCGCGGGGTGAAGGACTGGGGCCACATGATAGAAGGCCACGGCGGTATGCTCGACCGCCTGGACTCGGTGTGTTTCGCCGCACCGGTGTTCTTCCACATGGTGCGCTACTGGTGGGCCTGATCGAACACCAGCAATGCGGCATGGGATTGCACTAGAGTTAAGCAATCCCCAGGAACCAGAAGGCCGATATGGTCGCCCATACCCAGACACTGTTCGGAGCCGTCGCGCTGGTCGCCGTGATCATGGGCAGCTGTCTGATCTTGGTTGGCCAACTGCGTCATCGCGACGGCATGCTCACCACAGGGCTGGGCATGCTCTCCCATGCACTGGCCTACATCGGCTTTACCCTGTTCGGGCTGGCCTCGATGTGGCTGACCTATGTGCTGGCCAACACCTTGCTGTCCACAGCGCTGGCGTTCTATACCGTCAGCCTGCCGCTGATCCATGGCCGCCGCCCGCCATGGCGGCTGGCCTTCGCTTTCCCGCTGCTATTGGGCGCTTTGCTCAGCCTGCTGATCCACACCGAAGAACCCTGCCAATTGGTGGCCTGCCTGCTGCTGTTCACTCAATGCCTGGTGATCCTGCGTTTGAGCCGTCTCCATGCCGTGCAGGGTGGGCGCGCCCATCGCATCCTGATGATCGGCGCAGGCATCAGCCTGTTCGGCCTGGGCATTCGTTTGGTGGTCATCCTCAGCGGTGCTCCGGCAGAGATGCACTACGACGTCAGCAATCTGAAGCAGACGGTATCGGTCGCCCTCGGCGCCGCCACCATCATCATGTTCTCCTTTGGCCTGGTGCTGCTGTCGCGCGAGCGCATCGAATCGGAGCTGCGCCAGACCGCCCTGCGCGACACGCTTACCCCGCTGTCCATCGCCATGCTCGATCTGGATCACTTCAAACAGATCAACGACAGCCACGGAACCTGGTCGGCGATGACGTGCTCAGGCACTGCGCGGATCATCTTCAGCAGCGCCTGCGGCGTAACGACAGCATCGGCCGCTATGGTGGCGAGGAGTTTCTGCTGATTCTGCCCGGCACCGACGCCAGCGGCGCGCTGGAGCTGGTCGATCAGCTCCGCCAATCCCTGACCCAGCACCCGGCGCAGGTCGACGACAAGACCATCGCCTTGAGCTTTAGCGCCGGAGTTTACGGCAGCACCAGCCCCGTCGCCGAGGACATCACCGGCATGCTGCTCAAGGCCGACACCGCGCTCTATCGCGCCAAGCATGCCGGGCGTAATACGCAGGTCCTGGCTACGGCGGACTGAGGGAAGGGCTCGGATTACTGGTGATTTCTGGAAGGCTAACAGCTCTCTTCTGGAAGACCTGAGTCATGCCCTGCTAAGGCGTTCAGCGTCGCCAGACTTTTCTGCAGGCAACAAAAAACCCGCCGAAGCGGGTTTTTTAAGACCTTCCGACATCCTGTCGTTTGCCGTCCTGGCGCGGTCTGTCTTCCATGACTCGGGACATCCAGTTCCCGGTAGGTGTGCGTAGATTAGCCATGCCTCACATGAAAGGGGAGAGGCCCTCTGCTCGTTGCCGTGTAAGCTTTTTGCTACAGAGGCTGAAATGAGAACCCCGGCACACAGGCCGGGGTTTGTTTGACTCTACTTCAGCAGCACAAGCGCTGTCGACGGGCGATAAACCTGTCATTCGCTACTCTATATAAATCAAATACTTACGGTAGAATTGGGCGCAATTATTGGCATGATTGAGCCACATTAAGTGTCATTTTCTGTAGAAATGACCACTATTAATGTCATTTTCCTCAAGCACCTGAAACTAGCTGCCATCGGCACTACATTTCAGTCATACAACCTACCGGCCTAAGGGCTTGGTTGGATTAACAAGCTGTCAATGCGGCTCAGATTACGGCGAATCCACCGCATAGGAAACAGCCACTTTCCACCTCCGACGGACGGAAAGCTTGGTGGCTGTCTGAGGACTCATTAACCCTTTGCCAGCAGCTCCATTGAGCTGGACGAATCAGAAAATCGATAGCCCATTGCCTTGTAACCCGCTTGGCGTTTGCTCCACATACGCAGCAAAGCAGGATGCCCGGCATCGATGAAGTCGATGATGCGCACATCCGCCTTACTCGCATGTTCCCGATGCAGGCGGCCCGCATACTGCTGGAGAGTGCCCTTCCAGGAAACCGGCATGGCCAGTACCAAGGTATCCAGTGCCGGGTGGTCAAAACCCTCTCCAACCAATTTCCCGGTTGCTAGGATCACACGCGGGGCATCTGCTGGCAGTGCTTCCAGTTCGCCAATTAGCGCAGCGCGTTGCTTCTTGGACATCCGCCCATGCAGCGTGAATAGGTTCTCGACCCGACCGACCAACTGCTCCTCAATAGCGTTGAGGTGATCCGTTCGCTCAGTCAGCACCAGGATCTTCCGGCCTTGGTCAAAAACGTCTCCAACCTCAGCAACAATCTTGGCTGTTCGTTCGTAACCGCTCCATAAACCCCGTCCTAGCGGACGGTTTTTTTCAGGAAGCAGAGGCAGAAGCTGGCGAGCAGTTCCACGGCAGCAGCGCTTCGTAATCCTCGACGCTACTGGCGGTCGGCAGGCGTTCAAGGATGTGGCGCAACCAGGCGTAAGGCTCTTGCCCGTTGGCTTTGGCAGTTTCGATCAGGCTGTAGATCTGCGCGCTGGCGGTAGCACCCTTGGGCGTGTCGCTGAACAGCCAGTTCTTGCGGCCGATGACGAAGGGACGGATGGCGTTCTCGGCGCGGTTGTTGTCGATCGGTAGATGCCCGCCTTCGATGTAGCGCACCAGCCTGCTCCAGTTGCTGGCCAAGTAGTTTACCGCCTTGCCCAGGGCCGTCT
>NZ_JBLUPX010000022.1:0-79209 GCF_048068235.1 Pseudomonas sp. NY15364
CCCAGGCCGACATCCGGCGAAACAACGCCATGGCGATCACGCACCAGAGCATGGCTTCAAGAGGGAGACGTCGCTTACGCAGGGTCGCCACTCCCGCCGTTTCCAGTGCGGTGCTAACTAGGCCTGGATCAAGCAGCGCCCCCAGCTCGTCAAGGGAGTGGGTGGCAGAAGCCGCTTCGTGAGTCAGTGCCAAGGCGCGGGAAAGTCGCATAAAAAAATCCGATGCTCAAAACAAGCATCGGATTTTCGTTTCAGCGCGCAGAAGGTCAAGCTGTAGCGCTTAACTGACTGGCATTACCCTATAGGTGCCTTTTTTGTAGGGTGCGCCGTGCGCACCGATAGACCGAATCCATCTGTGGTGCGCACGGCGCACCCTACTTCTGCCACACTCTGCTACCGCTTACCAATCCTTCAACGCGGCTTCGGCTGCCGGGTTCATCGGCTCAGCCAGCAGGCCGGTCGGCGTCAGGCTGACGCTGTACACCGCATCGGCGGCAATTGGCAGGTAGGTGACGCGCAGCGCCTGCGGGTCGAACAGCAGCAGATCACGCTGGCTCAGCCGCAACCAGCGCCACAGATCCACACCGTAGGGGCTCTCGGCCAACTGCACGCGACCGTGTTGCGCCAACGCCTGCTGCTCGATGGCCAGAAAACGCCCAGATAGACGCTCCAAGCGGTAACCCGGCTCAAGGCCAATCAGCTCGGCCAGACCTTTCCAGCGAATCAGTCGGCCGTCGAGTTGCCACATGTCGCCCTCGAGCGTGACCGTGCGCTCACGACTACCTTCGAGCAGCGTCACCTGATAACGCTGCGGACCGTCGGCCTTGAAACTCAGCGTGACCAGTGGCTTGCCCGCCTGCAGCGGCTCGTAGGCGTACAAGTCGTACGCCACCAGGCCGACCAATCCGGCCAGGGCCAGAAATGCCAGACCACAGGTGCCACGCAACCAACCGAGGAACCAGCCCGTATTGAGCAGAATGCGCAATGCCACCAGCAGCGCCAACACGGCCAACAGCGCCACGGCCCAGGCCAACCCGTCGTATTGCATCGATTGCGTTCCTTCTCTGACGAAATCCCGGCATTATGCGCAGCTCTCCCCACGACGAACAGCCAACAGGCTGCGCACTCGCCCACAAGTCGACACTTTGATATGCCTTTCGCCCTCGAGCTCGCCATTGACCCCAGTACCCTAGCCATTCTCGCCCTGGTCGCCTTCGTCGCCGGCTTCATCGACGCCATTGCCGGTGGAGGCGGCCTGCTGACCATTCCGGCTTTGCTGACCGCCGGCTTGCCGCCGCACCTGGTGCTGGGCACCAACAAGCTCTGCGCCACCTTCGGTTCGGGTACCGCTGCCCTGACCTTCTACCGGCGCAAGCTGTTCAACCCCGCACAATGGCGCAATGCCCTGCTGGCGACGCTGATTGGCGCCCTGCTGGGAGCCATCATCGCCCACTGGATGCCGGCCGCCTGGCTCAACCAGATGCTGCCGGTGATCGTCTTCGCCTGCGGCATTTACCTGTTGTTCGGCCGTATGCCGGAGGCGCCAGCCGAACACGACCTGCCGATTGCCCGTGGCCGGCAGTGGCCACAGGGGCTGGGACTGGGGCTCTACGATGGCGTGGCCGGCCCTGGCACCGGCGCATTCTGGACGGTCAGCAGCCTGCTGATGTATCCGCTCGACCTGGTGCGTGCCAGCGGTGTGGCGCGCACCATGAACTTCGTCAGCAACGCGGCAGCGCTTGCGGTGTTCATCGCCTTTGGCCAGGTGGCCTGGGTACTCGGCCTGAGCATGGGCGCGGCCTTGATGGTCGGCGCATTCCTCGGCGCACGCACCGCGATCAAGGGCGGCTCGAAATTCATTCGTCCGGTATTCATCACCGTGGTACTGGCGCTGACCGCCCGCCTGGTCTGGCAGCACTGGTTTGGCTGAATCCGGCGGGCTATCCAGGGTCGCGTAGGAGCGGCTTCAGCCGCGAAATGGTCGGTGAGTTCGCGGCTAAAGCCGCTCCTGCATAAGGCGATTTACACCGGCAGCGTCGGCTCGGGAAGACCCAGGCGCCTGGCAACGTAGAGATCGATCAGATGGCGGGCGATGGAACGCGATGCCGGCAGCGGCGGCAGATCATCGATACGGAACCAGCGCGCATCCTCAATTTCGTCTTCCTGCATGACAATATCGCCACCGGCATATTCGGCATGGAAGCCGAGCATCAGCGAATGCGGGAACGGCCAGCCCTGGCTACCGATGTACTGCAAGCTCTTCACTTCGAGCCCGACTTCCTCGCGCACCTCGCGCGCCACGCAATGTTCAACCGACTCACCGGGTTCGACGAAGCCCGCCAGAGTGCTGTAGACCCCTGTCACGAAACGCGGCGAACGCGCGAGCAGGACTTCATCGCCACGCGTCACCAGCACGATCATGCTCGGCGCCAGGCGCGGATAATGCTGCGATTCGCAGCTGTCACAACGCATGGCCCGCTCGCCAGAAAGCTGCCGGGTCGGCGCACCGCAACTGCCGCAGAAACGATGCTCGGAGTACCAGGTGCCGATCTGCGCGGCGTAGGCGAGCATGCGGAAGGTTTCCGCCTCGCCCTGCAACATGAACTGGCGCAGGCTCTGCCAGTTGCAGCCATCCAGCGCGGCCGACGGTTTGACCTGTACGAGATAGACGGCGTCCTCACCGAAATGGCCAATGCCCTGCTCGCCGATGATCGGCAGATCCTGGCGCTTGATCCAGTCACGCGGGAACAGCACACCATTGCTGTCGGCAAGAAAGTGCTGCTGGCTGTAGAGCAGCGCCCAGCCACCCGGCTGGGCCGGATCGAGGAACGTATTACGCCAGACCATCAGGCAGCCACCGGCATGCCCAGCGCCTTGACGCTCTCTTCGGCAAGGTCGAGCACACTCGGGCGGGTTTCAGGACGCATGACGGCGCCAGCTTCCAGGTAGTACTCCAGGCTGCTGAGCGCATCGGCCAGGGTTTCCAGCATCTGCTCCGAAGGCATCTGCCCTGATTCGAGCATGCGCGTCTGGATGTAGTCGGCGCACGCCCCGACCAACATTGCGGCGCGGCGCTGCTCAAGGAACCACAGACCACCCCGAACGGCCTGCAGACTGAACGGCACATTGGACAGGTGCATCTTGTCGCCACCGGACTCCAGATAAGCCGTAATAGCGCGCTTGGCGAGAGCAAGACCGGCCTGCGCCTCATCGACCACGACGATACGGGCTTCATTGAGCTGGTGGCTGGCGAAGGAGTCGGCTTCATTGCCGGGCTCGACGGCTGCCGGCCGGGAATCGCGGCCTTCACCCCGCTCCAGACTGGCGACCATGCCTTCGACATAGAGCACCGCATCGGCCAACTTGTGCAATTGTTCCGGCTGCGGTGGCGTGTCTTCACTCCAGGCCGCGACCTGCGGCAACTGCGCACTCAGCGAATTACCCGCAGAGTTCAGACCGACCATACCGAGAGTCTTGGCCAGCTTGCCCAGCAGCGCATGCAGGGTACCCAGGGTTTCTCCCTGCAAGGTGCCGCGCTCGAGCAGATCGAGCATGTCCTTGACGCTGGCCAGTTCCTCGCGAATCGCAGTGGACAGTGAACGCATCACCGCCTGGCCGGGGCCGGCCAGGCGCTGGTATTCCTCTTCCAGCAGGTGATCGGTGAACGGCAGCGGCGTGAGGCCGAATACCTCGCGCATGGCGCTGGCGAGTGGTCCGTGGCTGTCTGCCAGCGCAACCAGATACAACAGCTCTTTGAGCAGGCTGCGTGGCGCCTCGTACTGAGGGTTGCCGAGCATCAGCTTGAGTTCGCGATCGAGCCTTGAGAACAGCTGCTTGCGCGCCTTACGCGGCAACAGCTGGCCATCGCATTGCGCCTCGATGGCCGCCGCGCCGATCCAGCACATGCGCCCTCGCGGCTCGTTGGCGAACAAGCTGTCCAGGCGCGCCATGGCACGCACCATGAGCTTGAGGCTGGCTTGCGGATTTTGCTCACGAATGAAACCGAGCAAGCCCACCTGATACATATGGCGCAGGCGTTTGCCTTCGGCCAGCTTGGCCGCCCCGTCGAGCGTCTGGGTCGCGCTGTGCGGCCGCGCATGGTCAAGGCGCACGCTGAAGAAGAAGCTTTCCGGCAGTGGCTGTTGCGCGCCGGCCTGGCGCAGATCGTTGATCGCCGGCAGCAGCAGCTCGGGCATTTCCTGGCGATGGGCGTCGACGTTTTCCAGGTAGCGACGCAGCACATGCAGCGCGTTGCTCAGCGCCGCGAGTTGTACATCGCGCTCCTCGCCGGCACCAGCGGGTATGTCGGTGGCCTGGTCGAGCACTTCCTGCGCCAGCAGTTCGGCGCCTGCCAACTCGATCAGATTGAGCGTACCGCGCACCTGGTGCAGGCTCTCCACCGCCTGCTGCAACAGGCTGCCGTTATGCCGCTCGGCGATGAAGTGCTCAAGGCTCTGCTCGGCTTCCTCCATGGTCACGAACAGCTCGTCGCGCACCAGGTTCAGCGATGTGGCTCCACTTACCATGCGATAGGCCTCGCAACGAACATCAGCGAATACGGCATCAGTCGGCGAACTCCGGCTTCTGCTTGGTCATGTGCGCTGACATGGCCAGGCGCAGGTCTTCGGATTGGAGCATCGCGGCGTTCCAGGTGGCGATATATTCCAGGCCGTCGTCGACGCGGTGATCGCGCATGTAGCGAATCATTTCCTTGGTACCGCGTACGGCAATCGGCGACTTGGCAGCGATCTGTGCGGCAATGTCCATTACCCCGGCCAGCAGAGCCTCCTGATCTTCATAGGTGCGGTTGACCAGGCCGATGCGAGCCGCCTCGTGGCCGTCGATGCTGCGTCCGGTGTAGGCCAGCTCACGCATCATGCCGTCGCCGATGATGCGCGGCAGGCGTTGCAGGGTGCCGACATCGGCAGCCATACCCATATCGATTTCCTTGATCGAGAACTGCGCATCGACAGTGGAATAGCGCATGTCGCAGGCGCTGATCAGATCGATGGCACCACCAATGCAATAACCCTGGATGGCCGCCAGCACCGGTTTGCGACAGTTGTCGACAGCATTGAAGGAGGCTTGCAGTTCGAGAATCTTGCGACGCAGCGCGGTGGCGTTGCGACCGACGTCCTTGCCCAGTTGGGCGCCGACCGACGCCAGCAGCATCAGGTCAATGCCTGAGGAGAAGTGCTTGCCCGCCCCGGAGAGCACCACCACACGCACTGCATCGGTGTCGTCGACCCATTGGAATATCTCGATGATCTCGCGCCAGAAGTCGGCATTCATGGCGTTGATCTTGTCTGGACGGTTGATCTGCACATGGGCGATCTTGTCCGCCAGCTCGACGTGGAAGGCTTTGTAGTCGGACATGGCAGGCATCCTCAGCCGCGGCTCGGCAGCACAGTAACAATTTTGTGATTAATAACCGAGCAACTATAACAAGCACGCCATAAAAGTCGATGCTTGCCACTGTGACGCAGGGCACGCCCCGACACGTTAGCAACTGCTTTGAATATCAGAGATAAGAGATTGATCTGCCGAGGTTCTTACGCCGCAGCAGATTCCCCCGTTTTATTCAACCAAACAATCCACGCTGTACTCGCCCGCCTCGGTTTGCAGGCCATGCACGTCGATGTCAAAACCCGGGAAGGCCTGATCGAAGGTTCTGGCGAATGCCAGGTAGTCGAGAATCGAGCGCGTCGCCGCCGTGAAGCGTTCGCCCGGCATGATCAGCGGAATGCCTGGCGGATAAGGCACCAGCATCACCGCAGCGATACGCCCCTGCAACTGATCGATAGGCACCGCCTCCACCTCACCGCGCACCAGCCGGTCATAGGCGTCGGCTGGTTTGATCGCCAGCTCAGGCAAAGCCGTGTACATGCTCTTCAGCGCCTTGGCCGTGGCGTTTTCGCGGTAGCAACCGTGCAACGCGTCACACAGGTCACGCAGGCCCATACCCTGGTAACGCCCACCGCCCGCGTGGGCGATGGAGGGCAACACATCGATCAGCGGCAGGTTGGCATCGTAGCTGCGCTTGAACTCCAGCAACTCGGTCAGCAGCGTGCTCCACTTGCCCTTGGTGATGCCCATGGAGAACAGCACCAGGAAGGAATAAAGGCCGGTCTTTTCCACCACCAGGCCACGCTCCCAGAGAAACTTGCTGACAACCGCGGCAGGAATGCCCTGCTGCTCCAGCTTGCCGGCGGCATTGAGGCCCGGCATCACCAGCGTGACCTTGATCGGATCGAGCAGCACGTAGTCGCTGGCCACTTCGCCGAAGCCATGCCAATCGGCGTCTGGCTGCAGCACCCAGTCTGCGGTGGACAGGCTGTCGGCACCGTCGGCAGCGCCCGGCTGCCAGATACTGAACCACCAGTCCTCGGCGCTCAGGTTGCGCCGTACGTTGGCCAAGGCGCGGCGGAAGCTCAGTGCCTCGTCGAAGGTTTCCTGAATCAGCGAACGCCCGGCCGGCCCCTCCATCATCGCCGAGGCCACATCCAGCGAGGCGATGATGCCGTACTGCGGCGAAGTGGAGATGTGCATCATGAAAGCTTCGTTGAAGCGGTCACGGTCCAGTTGGCGCTGGCCGCCATCCTGCACGTGAATCATCGACGCCTGACTGAACGCCGCCAGCAGCTTGTGCGTGGAATGGGTGGTGAACACCAGCGGCGACTGCTCGTCACATTGGGTGCCCATGCCATAACGGCCGGCGTAGAACTCATGGAACGCCGCATAGGCATACCAGGCCTCATCGAAATGCAGTACTTCGACCGAATCACCAAGGGCCTGCTTGACCATCTCGGCGTTGTAGCAGAGCCCGTCATAGGTGGAGTTGGTCACCACCGCCAGCTTGACCTTGGGTGCACGACCGCGGGCTAGCGGGCTGGCGTCGATCTTGGCCTGGATCGACTCCCTGCTGAACTCGGAAAGCGGAATCGGCCCGATGATGCCCAGCTCGTTACGCTCGGGGCACAGATACAGAGGAATCGCGCCGGTCATGATGATCGAATGCAGGATCGATTTGTGGCAGTTGCGATCCACCAGCACCAGATCATCGCGACCGACCATGGAATGCCAGACGATCTTATTCGCCGTCGAGGTCCCGTTGATCACGAAGAAGGTATGGTCGGCGCCGAAGTTGCGCGCGGCACGAGCCTCAGCTTCCGCCAGCGGGCCAGTGTGGTCGAGCAGCGAACCCAGCTCCGGCACAGAGACCGACAGGTCCGAGCGCAGGGTGTTTTCACCAAAGAACTGGTGGAAAGCCTGGCCGACCGGACTCTTGCGATAGGCCACGCCACCGCCATGACCCGGCGTATGCCAGGAATAGTTGGATTGCGCGGTGTGTTGCACCAATGCCTTGAAGAAGGGCGGCAGCAGACCATCAAGGTAATTGTGCGCCGCCCGCGCAACCTGCCGGGCCAGAAAGGACACGGTGTCTTCGTAGAGATAGAGGATACCGCGCAGGTGGTTGAGATCGGCCATGGCCTCAGCAGGCGCGTTCTCGATGGTGACCTGCTCGCCCAGGGCGAAGATCGGCAATTGTGGCGCCCTCACCCGGGCCACACGGATCAGCTCGACCATGTCCTGCAGCAGGCGGCTGTTCTCCCCCGCTCCCTCGGCGGCCACCAGAATGCAGGCCAGACCGTGATGGGTGGAGGCGACGATGCGCCCCTCGGCGGCGTTCGCCGTGGGCAGGATGCTGAATCCGTCCTGAGTGAGCTCCTGCGCGATGGCGCGCACGCGATCACCGGCCACGGTATCGGCCTTGATATCGCGGTGCACGATTAGGACGGGAAACTTGAGATCTTTATACATTGTGGCGTCCTGAAGGCTGGCAGGCTGGGCCTGCCCATCACTTCAGGTTAGAGGCTCGCCCTGATCGGCGGAACCCCCTGTGCATCACGCTATAACAAAAGGTCGCAATTGCGCTGTTCGGTTATTCCGGCGACTTTTCCAGCTGAGCCCACAGCGATGGACCGCCAGCGGATTTCTCGATCACGGCCAGGCGCGCCATATGGGCCGCGAGCTCTTCCTCACTGGCACGAATGACGCGAGTGCGCGCACGCGAAGGGTCCAGGCGGCGAATCGGCGTAGCCTGCTGGCGCCCGCTGCCATCGCCATCAGCACCATCACCCGCCAGGGACAGATTGGTCTGCCCGCCGGTCATCGCCAGGTAGACGTCGGCAAGAATCTCCGAGTCGAGCAAGGCGCCGTGTAATTCGCGGTTGGAGTTGTCGACGCCGTAACGCTTGCACAGCGCATCCAGGCTGTTGCGCTGTCCCGGATGGCGCTCGCGCGCCATCATCAGGGTATCGAGTACCGAGCAGTAATCGCTGACGTCAGCACGCTCGCTCTGCCCCAGCAAGGCGAACTCGTTATTGATGAAACCAACGTCGAACGCCGCGTTGTGGATGATCAGCTGGGCGCCCTTGATGAACTCATAGAACTCATCGGCGACCTCCTTAAAACGCGGCTTGTCGGCGACGTACTCGTTGGTAATGCCGTGAACCGCGATGGCGCCTTCGTCGATTTCACGATCGGGGTTGAGGTAAACGTGGAAGTGACGCCCGGTGAGGCGGCGGCCCAACAATTCGACACAACCGATCTCGATGATGCGGTGCCCGTCGGTGACCGGCATACCCGTGGTTTCGGTATCCAGCACTACGTAGCGTTTGACGGTGCTCTCGGTTGTCACGCCTTGCCTCTCTCATCTATTCGGGTTGCCGCACACTCAGCGCAGCATCTTAACTCAGGTGCTGAATAACCGCTCAGCGCGCCGCACGCACGTCGTCGACGCCGCGATTGGCCAGCTGGTCGGCACGCTCATTGCCGGGGTGACCCGTATGCCCACGCACCCACTGCCAGCTCACTTGATGGCGATTCACTTCCTCATCCAGCTTCTGCCAGAGATCGGCGTTTTTCACCGGCTCTTTCGAAGCGGTCTTCCAGCCGCGCTTCTTCCAGTTCGGCAGCCATTCCTGGATACCTTTCATCACATACTGCGAGTCGGTCACCAGTTTGACCGAGCACGGCCGGGTCAGCGCGATCAGGCCGGCAATCGCCGCCATCAGCTCCATGCGGTTGTTGGTGGTATTGGGGTCGCCGCCCCAAAGTTCCTTCTCCACGCCTTTGTACACCAGCAGCGCGCCCCAACCTCCGGGACCAGGATTGCCTTTGCAGGCGCCGTCGGTGTAAATCACCACATCATGGTTTTCAGACATTCATAGACTCTGTACAGAATTGTTTGGCCGCAGTCTGGCAGTCAGTTGTCGAGATCACGCCGACTGACCTTCGCCACTGGCATCGGCAGCAACTTGCCCATCGGCTCGCGGCGCGACTGCCGCAACGGACGCAAACCAACCACCAACTTGCGTGCTACCAATAGGTAACAACCAGCGCCCGGCAACTGCCAGGCATCGCCCCAGCTCTCCATTCGCCGCAGGCGCGTTTGCCAGGCAAGCGAAGCGAGCGGCGGACGATAGCACCCGAACCTCCGTTTCTCCAACGCAAAGCCCAGCAAACTCAGCCAGTCGCCGACACGGCTCGGGGCGATGCAACGTGCCTCGGCCAAACCGTCCCGGGCAAACAGGCGCCGCACGCCCCAGGCGCTCCAGGGGTGAATCCCCAGAATCAGCAGATGCCCGCCAGGTCTGACGCTACGCGCCGCCTCACGCAACAGGCCGTGGGGTGACAAGCTGAAATCCAGACCGTGCTGCAGCACCACCACGTCGGCAGCGTGCTCACCCAGCGGCCAGGACTGCTCTTCGCAGACGATCTGCACACCCGGCATCGGCGCGCCAAGGCGCACGTTGTGCTGGATCTGTCCCGCTTTGGGCGGCCCCTCCGCACCAGGGCCGTAGCTCACCAGATAACCACCGAAAAAACGCGCCAGCTCCTCTTCCAGCAAGCGCCGTTCTTCCTCCAGCAACAGTTGGCCGAGCGGCCCGGCAAGCCAGTCGCGCGCCTCGCCGATAAGCTTGAGCCACTCAGGGTCGGCCTGGGCGAATGCCTCATCAGTCATCGCTGCCTCCGCATGACAGGTTCTGCATGTCGTGTCTAAGATGCACCTTTATCACCAGCTTAGCGACCCGCAATGATTCAGATCGACGCGCTGCCCGCCTTCAATGACAACTATATCTGGCTGCTGCAGGACGCCCGCAGCAAGCGCTGCGCCGTGGTCGACCCCGGCGACGCAGCGCCGGTCATGGCCTGGCTGGAAGCCCGTCCTGACTGGACGCTCAGCGACATCCTGATCACTCACCACCACTTCGATCATGTCGGCGGTGTCGAAACACTGAAGAACGCCACCGGCGCACGTGTCGCCGGCCCTGCGGCGGAAAAGATCCCGGCCCGTGACCTCGATCTGAGCGACAACGACGAGATCGACGTGCTCGGCCTGCGCTTCCAGGTCATGGCCGTGCCTGGCCACACGCTCGGTCATATCGCTTACTACCACGCCGGACAGGACCTGCTGTTCTGCGGTGATACCCTGTTCGCAGGCGGATGTGGCCGCCTGTTCGAAGGCACCCCGCAACAGATGCATCAGTCTCTCAGCCGCCTGGCGGCCCTGCCCGCCCGTACCCTGGTGTACTGCACCCACGAATACACCTTGAGCAACCTGCGCTTCGCCCACGCCGTCGAGCCGGACAATGCACGCTTGAACGAACGCCTGGCCGAAGTGACCCGCTGGCGCGACGAAGGCCGCATCAGTCTGCCGTCGAACATCGAACTGGAACTGGCCACCAATCCTTTCCTGCGTGTTGGCGAACCTTCGGTCCTCACTGCGACCAACGGACGCGATGACCGGCAGTCGAGCGAGCCAAGCGCCGTATTCGCTAGCCTGCGCGCCTGGAAAGACAACTTCTAGCTGCTGAGAAAAAGGTCGACAAGCCCGCAAAAGACCAGTCCAGGACTGGTGAAAACTTGACCAGCACCGCCTCGATTCCTAGAATCGCCCGAATTTTTCGTCGGGATGAACACCTCAGCCAATGCCTTTATCATCACGCAAGCCATTGAATATAAAGGCATTGGAGCGAAGCTCTCGAGCGCTCGCAGTGATGTTTTGCATGATCCTGGCCGGTTGTCAGAGCCTGCCCAGCGACACCCCGGATCGCTCTGCCGATACCTCACGCGCCATCGGCATGGAACGTGAGCCCGAGTGGCTCAGCAGCGAAGTCAAACCCCGCGAATACACCGATATCTGGGAGCGCATGCGCGACGGCTTCAAGCTGCAGGATCAGATAGGTATCAACCCGCGCATCGAGCGCGTACGCCTGTGGTACGCCAGCAATCCGAAGCATGTCGACACCGTCAGCGAACGTAGCGCCCCCTATATCCACTACATCGTCGAACGCCTGGCTGAACGCGACATGCCGATGGAGCTGGCGCTGCTGCCGGTGATCGAAAGCGCTTACGACCCACTGGCCTATTCTTCGGCGCACGCGGTCGGCCTCTGGCAGTTCATTCCGTCTACCGGCCGTTACTACAACCTGCGCCAGACCAACTGGTACGACGGTCGCCGCGACGTCACCGCCTCAACCCAGGCCGCACTCAACTATCTCAGCCGCCTGCACGAAATGTTCAACGGCGACTGGTTACTCGCCCTCGCTGCCTACAACGCTGGCGAAGGCCGCATCAGTCGCGCCATCGAACGCAACGAGAAGCTCGGCCTGCCCAGCGACTACTGGAACCTGTCGCTGCCCAAGGAAACCGAAGACTATGTGCCCAAGCTACTGGCGCTGTCACAGGTGATCCTGACGCCGGAAGCCTATAGCGTTACCCTCTCGCCGATCGCCAACGAACCCTACTTCGAACAGATCGCGATCAAGCAGCACATGGATCTGGCCCGCGTCGCCAAACTGGCCGACCTGGATGAACAGGAACTGCTGCAGCTCAACCCGGCCTATAAGCGCGGCATTACCCTCGATGGCCCGCAACATCTGCTGGTACCAACCGACAAAGCCGAGATGCTCAGCGCCAACCTGGCCTTGATGAAACCGCAGGAAATGGTCGACTGGCAGAGTTACACCGTGCGTTCCGGCGACAGCCTGCACGCCATCGCCAACCGTCACCACCTGTCGGTGAACATGCTCAAGGACGTCAACCGCCTGAGCAGCAACAACCTGAGCATCGGCCAGGTGCTGACCATACCGGCCAAGCCCGGCACGGCGCCAAACGAGCCGCTGTATCAACAGCGCAGCACCGCGCAGAGCACTGCCAGCCGCACCTACCGCGTGAAGAATGGCGACAACCTCTGGCAGATCGCACGCGCCAACCAGGTTGCCGTGCATGACCTGAAACGCTGGAACAAGCTGCAAGGCAATCAGCTGAAAGTCGGCCAGGTACTGACGCTGGCAGCCACTGACAGCGCCCCTCAGGTTGCCGCCACAAACCGCAGCAGCACCAGCTCGCGGGACAAGGTCACCTACTATCGCGTGCAGCACGGCGACTCGCTGTACGTGATTGCCAAGCGCTTCAAGATCGACCTCAAGCGCCTGCAAGCCTGGAATCCACGCAGTAGCACGCTGCGCCCCGGGCAAATGCTGACACTCTATCTACCCTGATCAGCGCTTGCTGATGGCCTCCAGGCAGCGCCCGGTGAGCTGGGTGAAGCGCTGAAAGGCGACGAACTGCTCATGCCGTAGCGCTCGCCCCGACAAACGACTGTCCGCATAAATCACGCCGATCTCACGTGTACCCGCAATGATCGGCGCGATGAAGAACATGCCATTGCCCAGACTGCGACGGATCGGCTGGGTCACCAGCTCGGCGAGATTGTAGCTGGCAGGCACCCCCATCCAGATCGCTTCACGATGGCGCAGCGCATAGCTGAAGATGTGCGGCTGCTCCGCCTGCTCGGCCGGCAAGACGAAATCCTGCAGCCATTGCTCGCTCTTGTCGCCAATCACGCGCTTGGCGCGAAAGCGGCTTTGCCCATCGGCCAGCACCGTGAGCATTACCCGTTCCAGCCCTGCGCCACGGTGCAAGCCCTTGAGCAGCGTATCGAGCACCAGGCCAACATCGGCCCGCGCACTGATCATCAGGCCGAGGTCCTGCAGCGCCTGCTGCATCACCAACAAGTCAGGCTGCAACAGACGCGCCTTGCGCTCTTCCTGCTGCAGGCGGATCTGCTCGGGGTCGGTATTGGGAATCAGCCGGCACAGCTTGCTGGCGCCGAAGGTGGAGGCCACCTTGACCGCCTCCTCGGCACTGGCCAGCACCTGCTGCAGCGCATCCTCGGCACTGAGGTCGACGAATGCCGCCATCTTCGCCAGCACCGCTTCCATCTCCGGCGACTCCCAGCCGTGCAACGCGGCCTCGCTGATACGCACGCCCAGCTGCACGGCGTATGCCGCCGGGTCGTGCTGGTTGGCGCCGGCATGGGCGAGGCTGACCGTCTCACCGAGGTTCCAGCTTTTCACCAGCCCTTGGGTCAGCTGGCGGAAGCTGGTGCCGAGGACCTCGCGTACCGCCTCATCGGCCTCTATTCCGGGTTGCGCCAGAGCTGCAGCCAGCTCGTCCGCCTGCTCGCCGCCACAGCCCCAGAACGCCAGCTCGCCCAGATGATGGAGCAAGGCGGCGATGAACACCTCCTCGACATGCTTGGAGAGCACGTAACCGGCGATGTTGCGCGCCTGCACGGCGGCGTGGAAGGAGCGCGCGAGCAACTCCTGCAGCTGCTCGCGCGGAGCGCGGGTGAGCAGTCCGTCGATCAGGCTGACCGACAGGCCAATCAGACGCACATTGTCGAAGCCGATCAGCACGATGGCCCGTGAGATGGTCTTGATGGTTTCCTGAGATGGGTTGTAGTAGACGCTGTTGCCGACCCGCAGCACCTTGCTGGTCAGCGCTGCATCACGCAGCAACACATCGGCCAGTTGTTGCACCGAAGCAGAATCCTGCTGCGCAAGGCGCTGCAGATCCTGCACCACGGCAGCCAGTGCGGGCAGTTCGGCTTGGTTCAGGCGATCGATCCATGACTGCAGACCATGGCTTCGTTCCGACAATTTCGTACCCTCATGGCGTGTCTGTGAAGTGTATGCCAAAGTGCCGCTACTGCTCACCCGCCACCGTGCTCTTTTTCCTGCCCAGACAAGCTGTTACTGTACGGCCCCAGAAGCCCAAACGCCGCCAAGGATCGGATCTCACGCCCGATGCGTCCCCTCCTCCTGCTGTTCCTCAGCCTGGCCTTGAGCTTTCCCGCCTCTGCGACTATCAGCGAGAGCCACGGCTACGCCCAGTTCGGGACACTCAAGTACCCTGCCAGCTTCAGTCATTTCGACTGGGTCAACCCCGACGCGCCCAAAGGCGGCACGTTGCGCATCATGGCGTCCGGCACTTTCGATACACTCAACCCCTACACGCTCAAGGGCAGCAGCCCGATCTCGACCGCGCACTTTCTGCAATACGGCGCCAACGAGCTGAACGAGCCCCTGATGGTCGGCACCGGTGCCTACGACCCGTCAGGCGACGAACCCGCCTCCAGCTATGGCCTAATCGCCAGGAGCGTCGAGTACAGCGAGGATCGCAGCTGGGTGGTGTTCAACCTGCGCCCGGAAGCGCGCTTTCACGATGGCAAACCGATCACCGCCTACGACGTGGCCTTCTCCTATCGCCTGCTGCGCAATGATGGCCATCCGCAGTACCGCACCAATCTGCAGGAAGTGAAGCGCGTCGACATCCTCGGTCGTCACCGTATCCGTTTCGTTTTCAAGCGCGCCGGCAATCCTCTGCTGATCCTGCGCCTGGGCGAACTGCCGGTGCTGCCGCAGCACTACTGGAAAGACCGCGACTTCAAGAGCACCACCTTCGAGGCGCCGCTGGGCAGTGGTCCCTATCGCATCGTCCAGGTGGTGCCAGGCCGACGCCTGGTGTTCGAACGGGTCAAGGACTGGTGGGGCCAGGACCTGCCGGTCAATCGCGGCAAGTACAACTTCGACCGCGTCGAAGTGGAGTTCTACCGCGACAACCATGTCGCCTTCGAGGCCTTCAAGGCCGGTGAATTCGACTTCTACATCGAGAACCAGGCGAAGAACTGGAGCAACGGCTATCGCTTTCCGGCCGTGACCCGCGGCGAAGTGGTCCGCGCCGAGATCCCCCACCAGATCCCGACGCAGACCCAGGCGCTGTTCATGAACACCCGCCGCGCCCTGTTCAGCGACCGCCGCGTGCGCGAAGCGCTGGGGCTGATGTTCGATTTCGAGTGGACCAACCGTACGTTGTTCAACAACGCCTACGTGCGCGCCGCCAGCTACTACCCCAACAGCGAATTCTCGGCCACCGGCAAGCCCGAAGGCGCCGAATGGCTGCTGCTTTCACCGCACCGCGACAAGCTGCCGGCCCGCCTGTTCACCGAGGCGCCGACACAACCGGTAACCGATGGCCGCGGCACCCCCCGGGAAACCTTGCGCCGCGCCCTCGGTCTATTGGCCGACGCCGGCTGGAAGACCTCCGGCCAGGAGCTGCGTAATGCCCGCGGTCAACGCCTCGAGTTCGAGATCATGCTGGTCAACCCCAGCCTCGAGCGCATTCTCCAGCCCTATACTGCCAACCTCGCCAGTATCGGCATACGCGCCAACTTGCGCACTGTCGATCGCGCCCAGTACAAGCAACGCCTTGACCAGTTCGACTACGACATGATCCTGCTGACCCTGCCGCAAACCCTCAGCCCAGGCCTGGAACAATCGCTGTACTTCCATTCCAGCCAGGTGAACATCAAGGGCGGCAAGAACTATGCAGGCGTCAACGATCCGGTGGTCGACGAGATGATCGACAAGCTGCTTTCGGCGCAGACTCGAGACGAACAGGTAGCAGCCGCACGGGCCCTGGACCGAGTCCTGCTCTGGCAGCACTACAGCATTCCCAACTGGTATATCAATTATCACCGCCTGGCGTACCGCAACCGGTTCGCCTTCGTCACCACGCCGCCCTACACCCTGGGCCTGCGCACCTGGTGGCTGAAGCCCACGGAGAACGCTCGATGATCCACCCGCTGCGCAGTTTCCTGCTTCACGGTAGCAGCCTCATCCTGCTCGGCCTGGCCGGCCTCACCTTCGCCGCCCCCAAGCATGCCGTCACCCTCTACGACGAGCCGCCCAAATATCCCGCCAACTTCACGCACTTCGAATACACCAACCCCGACGCGCCCAAGGGCGGTACCTTTCGCGAAGCGGGTTTCGGTGGCTTCGACAGCCTCAACCCCTTCATCAGCAAGGGCGTGGCAGCCGACGAGATCAATCTGATCTACGACACCCTTGCCGTGCAGAGCATGGATGAGCCGTTCACCGCCTATGGCCTGGTGGCAGAAAAGATCGAGAAAGCGCCTGACAACGCTTGGGTGCGCTTCCTGATACGCAAGGAAGCGCGCTTTCACGACGGCACGCCGATCACCGCCGAGGACGTCAAGTTCACCTTCGACACCCTGATGGAGAAAGGCGCGCCGATGTATCGCGGCTATTACGCCGACGTCGAGCAGGTGGAGGTGGAATCGCCGCACAGCGTGCGCTTCGTGTTCAAGCATGCCGGCAACCGCGAGCTGCCGCTGATCGTCGGCCAGTTGCCGGTGTTGCCCAAGCACTGGTGGGCCGAGCGCGACTTCACCAAGGGCAATCTCGAAGCCCCGCTGGGCAGCGGCCCGTACAGGGTCGGCCGGGTCCAGGCCGGGCGCAGCATCCGCTACGAGCGCGTCAAGGACTGGTGGGCCAAGGACCTGCCGGTGAGCCGCGGTTTCTACAACTTCGACACCATCCAGATCGACTACTACCGCGACAACACCGTAGCCCTGGAAGCGCTCAAGGCCGGCCAGTTCGACTACTGGCTGGAAACCAGCGCGAAGAACTGGGCCACCGCCTACAACACCCCGGCAGTGGCCAACGGCCAGCTGATCAAGGAAGAGATCCAGAACCGCAACCCGACCGGTATGCAGGGCTTCATCTTCAACACCCGCCGTCCGCAGTTCCAGGATCGCCGCGTACGCGAAGCGCTGGGCCTGCTGTACGACTTCGAATGGGCCAACAAGCGCCTGTTCAACGGTGCCTACTTCCGCACCCGCAGCTACTTCGACAACTCCGAGCTGGGCTCACGCGGGCTGCCCGGCGAAGATGAGCTGGCGATTCTCGAGCCGCTGCGCGGCAAGATTCCGGCCGAGGTGTTCAGCGAAGAATTTCACGTACCGGTCACCGATGGCAGTGGCATCATCCGCGAGCAGCAGCGCCGCGCCTATCAGCTGCTGCAACAGGCCGGCTGGCGTATCGATGGTGATCGCATGCTCGACGCCAGCGGCCAGCCGGTAAGTTTCGAATTTCTGCTCGCGCAGACCGAATTCGAACGCGTTCTGCTGCCCTTCAAGCGCAATCTGGCCGACCTCGGCATCGAAATGGTGATTCGCCGCGTCGACGTTTCGCAGTACATCAACCGCCTGCGTTCGCGTGATTTCGACATGATCGTCGGCGGCTTCGGCCAGTCCAACTCGCCTGGCAACGAACAGCGCGAGTACTGGCATTCCTCCAGCGCCGACAATCCTGGTAGCCGCAATTTCATCGGGCTCAAGGATCCGGCCATCGACCAGATCGTCGAAGGGCTGATCAACGCCGACTCGCGGCAGAACCTGATCGCCCATACCCGCGCCCTCGATCGCGTGCTGCTGTGGGGCTATTACGTGATCCCCAACTGGCACATCAAGACCTGGCGTGTCGCCTACTGGAACCGCTTCGAGCACCCGAAGGTGACGCCACTCTACGATATCGGCCTGCACACCTGGTGGGTGCGCCCAGGCCTGGAGCAGCCGAACGACGCTCAGCAGCAAGCCGCAGAGCAAGCGACCGAAGAGGCGAAGCCATAACATGCTGGCCTATATCTTTCGCCGCCTGCTGCTGATCATCCCGACCCTGTTCGGCATTCTGGTCATCAACTTCATCATCATCCAGGCCGCGCCCGGCGGCCCGGTCGAACAGATGATCGCCAAGCTGGAAGGTTTCGATGCAGCCGCCGGCGGCGCCACGGGGCGCATCGGTGGCGGCGGTGCCGAAGTGTCGGTGGCCGGCTCCAACTACCGTGGCGCACAGGGCCTCGATCCGCAACTGATCGCCGAGATCGAGAAGATGTACGGCTTCGACAAGTCGGCGCCGGAACGTTTCTGGATCATGCTGAAGAATTACGCGCAGCTGGACTTCGGCTCCAGCTTCTTCCGTGACGCCCAGGTCATCGACCTGATCATCGAGAAGATGCCGGTGTCGATCTCGCTCGGTCTGTGGAGCACCCTGATCATGTATCTGGTGTCCATACCGCTGGGGATCGCCAAGGCCACCCGCCACGGCAGCGCCTTCGACGTCTGGACCAGTTCGGCGATCATCGTCGGCTACGCCATCCCGGCCTTCCTCTTCGCCATCCTGCTGATCGTGCTGTTCGCCGGTGGCAGCTACTGGGACTGGTTCCCGCTACGCGGCCTGACCTCGAACAACTTCGAGCAGCTCAGCCTCGGCGGCAAGATTCTCGACTACCTCTGGCACCTGGTGCTGCCGGTTACCGCCCTTGTCATCGGTAACTTCGCCACCCTGACCCTGCTGACCAAGAACAGCTTTCTCGACGAGATCAACAAACAGTACGTGGTGACAGCCCGCGCCAAGGGCCTGACCAACAATCGCGTGCTCTACGGCCACGTCTTCCGTAACGCCATGCTGCTGATCATCGCCGGTTTCCCCGCAGCCTTCATCGGCATCTTCTTCACCGGCTCCCTGCTGATCGAGGTGATCTTCTCGCTCGACGGCCTGGGCCTGATGAGCTTCGAAGCGGCGATCAACCGCGACTATCCGGTGGTGTTCGGCACCCTGTTCATCTTCACCTTGCTGGGGCTGATCGTGAAATTGATCGGTGACATCACCTACACCCTGGTCGATCCACGCATCGACTTCGAAAGCCGGGAGGGTTGAGCATGAAACTCTCCCCTCTCAATCGACGCCGTTTCGACCGCTTCAAGGCGCACAAGCGCGGCTGGTGGTCGCTGTGGCTGTTTCTCATCCTGTTTGGCCTGAGCCTCGGCGCCGAACTGATCGCCAACGACAAGCCGTTGGCCGTGCGCTACGACGGCGAGTGGTATTTCCCGGTGCTCAAGCGCTACCCGGAAACCGTGTTCGGCGGCGAGTTCCCGCTGCAGGCCAACTACAAGAGTCCCTATATTCAGGACCTGATCGCAGAGAAAGATGGGCGGATGATCTGGCCGCCGATCCCGTTCAGCTATTCGAGCATCAACTACGACCTGGAAGTACCGGCCCCCGCACCGCCCTCGGCGCAGAACTGGCTGGGCACCGACGATCAGGGCCGTGACGTGCTCGCACGGGTGATCTACGGCTTTCGCATCTCGGTGCTGTTCGCCCTGATCCTGACCCTGGCCAGCTCGGTGATCGGCGTGATCGCCGGCGCGCTGCAGGGCTTCTATGGCGGCTGGGTCGACCTGATCGGTCAGCGCTTTCTGGAAATCTGGTCAGGCCTGCCGGTGCTCTATCTGCTGATCATTCTCGCCAGCTTCGTGCAGCCGAATTTCTGGTGGCTGCTGGGCATCATGCTGCTGTTCTCCTGGATGAGCCTGGTGGACGTGGTACGCGCCGAGTTCCTGCGCGGCCGCAATCTCGAGTACGTGCGTGCGGCGCGGGCGCTGGGCATGGGCAACGGCGCGATCATGTTCCGCCACATCCTGCCCAACGCCATGGTCTCGACCATGACCTTCATGCCCTTCATCCTGACCGGCGCCATCGGCACCCTCACTGCGCTGGACTTCCTCGGCTTCGGCCTGCCGCCCGGCGCACCGTCGCTCGGCGAGCTGGTCGCCCAGGGCAAGAGCAACCTGCAGGCGCCCTGGCTGGGTATCAGCGCCTTCGCCGTACTGGCGATCATGCTGAGCCTGCTGGTGTTCATCGGCGAAGCCGCCCGCGATGCCTTCGACCCGAGGAAATGACATGAGCCAGAACGAAACCCTGCTGCAAGTTCGCGACCTGGCCGTCGAATTCGTCACGGGCGAAAACTGCCAGCGCGTGGTCGAGGGAGTCAGCTTCGACATCCGCAAAGGCGAGACACTGGCCCTGGTCGGCGAAAGCGGCTCAGGCAAATCGGTCACCGCCCACTCGATCCTGCGCCTGCTGCCCTACCCGCTGGCACGCCATCCGCATGGCAGCATCGAGTACGCTGGCGAAGACCTGCTCAAGCTCGGCGAGGGCCGTCTGCGCGGCATCCGTGGCAACCGCATCGCCATGGTCTTCCAGGAGCCGATGACCTCGCTCAACCCGCTGCATACCATTGAGAAGCAGATCAACGAGGTCCTCGCCCTGCACAAGGGCCTGCGCGGCAAGGCAGCCAGCGCACGTACTCTGGAGTTGCTGGAGCTGGTCGGCATTCCGGAGCCGAAGAAGCGTCTGAAAGCCTACCCACACGAACTTTCCGGCGGCCAACGGCAGCGGGTGATGATCGCCATGGCCCTGGCCAACGAGCCACAGCTGTTGATCGCCGACGAGCCGACCACCGCCCTGGATGTCACCGTACAGCTGAAAATCCTCGAATTGCTCAAGGATCTGCAGGCGCGTCTGGGCATGTCATTGCTGCTGATCAGCCATGATCTCAACCTGGTTCGCAGAATTGCCCATCGCGTATGTGTCATGCAGCGCGGTCGCATCGTCGAACAGGCGTCGTGTGAACAATTGTTCCAGGCGCCGCAGCATCCCTATACCCAGGAACTGCTCGGCGCCGAGCCCAGTGGCGAACCTGCGGCCAACCCCGCAGGCCAGCCATTGCTGGAAGTGGACGACCTGCGCGTGTGGTTCCCGATCAAGAAGGGCCTGCTGCGCCGGACGGTGGATCATGTCAAAGCGGTGGACGGCATCAACTTCAGCCTGCCTCAGGGCCAGACCCTGGGCATCGTCGGCGAAAGTGGTTCCGGCAAGTCCACGCTGGGCATGGCCATTCTGCGGCTGCTCGCCAGTCGCGGTGATATCCGCTTCCAGGGCCAGCAGCTGCAGGGCCTGAGCCAGCAGGAAGTACGCCCGCTGCGCAGGCAGATGCAGGTGGTGTTTCAGGACCCCTTCGGCAGCCTGAGCCCGCGCATGTCGGTGAGCCAGATCGTCGGTGAAGGTCTGCGCATTCACCGCATGGGCAACGAGGCGGAGCAGGAACAGGCGATCATCGACGCGCTTTTGGAGGTAGGGCTGGATCCGCAGACGCGGCATCGCTACCCCCACGAGTTTTCTGGCGGGCAACGGCAGCGGATTGCCATTGCCCGGGCACTGGTGTTGAAACCGGCGCTGATCCTGCTGGACGAGCCCACCTCGGCGCTCGACCGCACGGTTCAGCGTCAGGTGGTGGAGTTGTTGCGCGGCTTGCAGGCCAAGTACAACCTGACCTATCTGTTTATCAGCCATGACTTGGCGGTAGTCAGAGCGCTGAGCCACCAATTGATGGTGGTCAAGCAGGGCCAGGTGGTCGAACAGGGGTCTGCCGAGTCGATCTTCAGCGCACCGCAACACCCTTATACGCAGCAGTTGCTGGAAGCCGCTTTTCTGGCCCCGGCAACGGCTCACTGATCCTTGAAACAGGAAGAGGAATAGCACAATGGGTTTTCTAACCGGTAAGCGCGTACTCATCGTTGGCGTTGCCAGCAAACTGTCCATCGCCTCGGGTATCGCCGCCGCCATGCACCGCGAAGGTGCCGAGCTGGCTTTCACCTACCAGAACGAGAAGCTCAAGGGCCGCGTCGAAGAGTTCGCCGCCGGCTGGGGCTCCAGCGCTGACCTGTGCTTCCCTTGCGATGTGGCCAGCGACGAGGAAATCGCCGCCGTATTCGAAGCGCTGAGCAAGAAGTGGGACGGCCTGGACTGCATCGTCCACTCGGTCGGCTTCGCCCCGGGCGACCAGCTCAATGGCGACTTCACCGAAGTGACCACCCGTGAAGGCTTCAAGATCGCCCACGACATCAGCGCCTACAGCTTCGTCGCCCTGGCCAAGGCCGGTCGCGAGATGATGAAGGGCCGCAACGGCAGCCTGCTCACCCTCTCCTACCTGGGTGCCGAGCGCACCATGCCCAACTACAACGTCATGGGCATGGCCAAGGCCAGCCTGGAAGCTGGCGTGCGCTACCTGGCCGGCAGCCTCGGCCCGGAAGGCACCCGCGTCAACGCCATTTCCGCCGGCCCGATCCGCACCCTGGCTGCCAGCGGCATCGCCAGCTTCCGCAAGATGCTGGCGGCCAACGAGAAGCAGACCCCGCTGCGTCGCAACGTCACCATCGAGGAAGTCGGCAATGCCGGCGCCTTCCTCTGCTCTGACCTGGCCTCGGGCATCAGCGGCGAGATCATGTACGTCGACGGCGGCTTCAACACCACCGCCATGGGCGCCATGGAAGACTGATCGGCAGTCGACCGGGCATCGACTGGAACTCCAGCATCGATGCCCCCTGCTGAACAGCACGAAAACGCCGCAGATCCCCTTGGGACTGCGGCGTTTTTTCGTCAGGACGCCAGCAAATCCTGCAGGGGCTGAGCGCGCCGAGCCGCGTTCTGATGTCACATTTCATTAAAGCCCGGCACGCATCAACACTGACGCGGTCCTAGATGGGAGGCCTGGAACCGAGAAAGGTAAATGATCCAGACAAACACCTGGCGAGCCTGCCTGATTACCGCGCTATGCAGCGTCGCGGCTGGCTGCGCATTACCGCCACTGGATGGCCGTAGCGAAAGCCTGGCCTTCACCCAGGCCGAAACGGCCGACACCACACTGGGGCAAGCTCTGGGTAGCGAGCGGGACGCTCATCCCGGCTTGTCCGGCATACTTACGCTGGCAGCGGCCAGGGACGCCTTCGCCGCGCGCATGCTGATGGTCGAAGCGGCCGAGCGCAGCCTCGACGTGCAGTACTACATCTGGCGCAATGACGTCACCGGCACCCTGTTACTCGACGCCCTGCTCAGAGCTGCAGAGCGCGGCGTACGCGTCCGCCTGCTGCTGGACGACAACGGCATTGCCGGTCTCGACCAGACACTCAGCACACTCGATCAACACTCCAACATCGATGTACGTCTGTTCAACCCCTTCTCCCTGCGCAAAGCCAAGATGCTGGGTTATCTGACGCATTTCTCCCGCGCCAACCGGCGCATGCACAACAAGTCGCTTACCGTCGACAACCAGGCCACCATCATTGGCGGGCGCAATATTGGCGACGAGTACTTCGATGCCAGTGAGGGCGTGCTTTTCGCCGACCTCGACGTGCTGGCAATCGGCCCAGTGGTGGCGGATACCTCGGACGATTTCGATCGTTACTGGGCCAGTGATTCGAGCTATCCGCTGGAGCTGATCGTGCCGCGCAGCCAGAACGCCCCATTGCGCCTACACGATATCGCTGCAGACCTTTCCAATACACCTGCAGCCAGCGGCTACGTGAAAGCCCTACAGGAAAGCGACTTCATTGCACGCCTGCTGGACAAGGATCTGAGCTTTGAATGGAGCGAGACCACGCTGGTCAGTGACGATCCCGCCAAAGGCCTTGGCACAGCCAGTGATGGCGAACTATTGATCAGCGACCTGAAAGACATGCTCGACACCCCCACATCTCGGGTCGATCTCGTCTCCCCCTACTTCGTCCCCACGCAAGCCGGCGTCGACCTGTTCACCGGCATGGTACGACGCGGCATTGAGGTGCGTATTCTCACCAATGCGCTGGAAGCAACCGACGTGACGCCCGTGCATGCCGGCTACGCCAAGCGTCGTCGCGCCTTGCTGGAAGGTGGCGTCAAACTCTATGAAATGCGCCTGGGTGCCGACGACGAGGGCCACCGGGAAAAAGCCGGGCCGTTTGGCAGCTCCGGCTCTAGCCTGCACGCAAAGACCTTCGCTCTGGATGGCCAGCGCATTTTCATCGGCTCGTTCAACTTCGATCCACGCTCCGCCCGCCTCAACACGGAGATGGGCTTCATCATCGAAAGCCCGGCACTGGCCGCCGCCATTGGCCAGGCATTCGAAACCGATATTCCGGCAAATGCCTATGAGCTGGGGCTAAGCGAGAACGGCGGGCTCTACTGGCTTGAGCGCCAGAATGGCGAGCAACGTCGACTCGACAGCGAGCCTGGTACGGGGCTGCTGAAAAATCTGGGTGTGCGCCTGCTTTCGTGGCTGCCCATCGAATGGTTGTTATGACCTCAAAATGAAAGAGCCCCGCACTTGGCGGGGCTCTTTCTTAGCGAACAACGATCAGAAACGTTCGATGTCGGCCTTGGCTTCCAGCTGCTTACGCAGTGCGGCGAAGTCCTGCTGACCTGCACGCGATGCGAGGAAGTTGCGGTACATGGCAAGCTCTTCGTCAGCCAGCGTTTCTTCCGGCACATTCACGCCATCGAGACGCAGCACAACATAGTCACCATTGTTCAGTGTCACGCCGGCGAAGGTCGGCTCGCCCGCCTTGGCTGGCTTGGGCATACGGAACAGCGCTTGCAGCACCTTCGGCTCAACGCCGTCCTGGCTGCGCGTGGCGGCTTCCTGAACCTGCCAGCCAGCATCGGCAACTTCACCTGCCTCGGCAGCGGCCAGTTGCTTCTCGCCCTCAGCCTTGGCGGCAGCGGCGGCGCGCTCTTGCTGCAGATGAGCGCGGATGCTCTCTGCAACCTGCTCAAGCGGCAACTGCTCAGGCTTGTTGTGCTCTTTGACGCGCACGACAACCACGGTGCTTGGGTCCAGTTCGATGGTCGAGCTGTTGGTGCCATCTTCCAGAACCTCAGGGCTGAATGCAGCCTGCAGTACCTGACGGTTGGCAGTGATACCAGTTGCACCACCCTCACGGCCGAAGGCTTCGCTGGTCTTGACCTCGAGCCCCAGCTCCTGAGCCGGCTGCACCAGATCCGACGCTTCGAACGCAGCATCTTCCAACTGCTTGGTCGCCTCGACGAAGCGCTGCTCGACCTGTTGCGCCTTGAAGTCACGCGCCAGCTTGTCCTTGAGGCTGTCGAAGCTCGGCACTTCAGGCGCCTGAACACCCAGCAGCTTGATCAGATGCCAGCCGAACTCGCTCTTGACCGGTTCGGAGACCTGCCCTTGCTGCAGTGCATAGAGCGCCTCTTCGAAGGCCGGGTCGTAAACGCCAGGACCGGCGTACCCCAGATCACCGCCATCGGCAGCCGATCCTGGGTCTTGCGAGAACTCCTTGGCCAGGGCAGCGAAATCTTCGCCAGCGTCTACACGCGCCTTGATCTCTTCGATCTTGGTGCGCGCTGCCTGGTCATCGCCCTCGATCAGGATGTGCGCAGCCTGACGCTGCTCAGCCAGGTTGGCGATCTCGCTCTCGTACAGCGGCTGCAGATCTTCATCGCTGACTTCGACCTGATCGAAGAAGCTGTCCTTGTGCAGTTCGACGTACTCCAGCACCACTTGCTCAGGGCTCATGAACTCGCTGGCATGCTCGTCATAATAGGCTTTGACGTCGTCATCGCTCAGGTTGATCGCAGCACTGTCGGCTTTGATGACGAGGCTGGCGAAGTCACGGGTCTGGCGCTCGAGATTGGCGAACGCACGCGCCTCCTGCTCAGTGACGAAGCTACTGGCGCCGAGGCCGGCACGCAGTTGCCCAATCAGCATTTCCTCTTCCAGCATCTGGCGGAACTGCAGACGGGTGTAGCCCATCTGGCGAATGACCTGATCGAAGCGCGCAGCATCGAAGCGGCCATCTACCTGAAATTCGGGAGTTTGCAGAATGACCTGATCCAGCGCCCCCTGCGAGAAGGCGAAGTGGGAATCGTCCGCTGCTTGCAACAGCAGCTTGCGCTCGATCAAACCCTTGAGCGAAGCCTCACGCAGCAACTTGTCATCGAGCAGCGAGGCATCGAAATCGCGACCCAATTGCTGCAGCAGTTGGCGACGCTGCATTTCAACGGCCTGGTTGAGCTCGCTGAGGGTAATGGTGTCTCCGTTCACGTCAGCCGCATTGTTGCGATTGCTGGCTCCCGTGACGATAGCTTCGAAACCGGTAAACGCCATCAGCATCACAATGAGGCCGATGATGATTTTGGCAATCCAACCGCGTGAATTGTCCCTGATGTTTTGCAGCATGCTTCCCCCAGAACGACTGTACAGAGTCACCAGCCGCGCAGTGTGGGTAATGTCCAGATAGAAGAAAGGCGCATCCTTGGATGCGCCTTCTCGTAACGCGTTAAGCAGTCAGAGCAAGAGTCTGGGACTACCTGCGCTGCCCCCTAACAGCCGCCAGATGAAGCCTGACGGCGAGGCAAACCCGGAAGACGCTTAGTTGACGGCGTCTTTCAGAGCCTTGCCAGCTTTGAAGCCTGGGATCTTGGCAGCAGCGATGCTGATCGGCTTGCCGGTCTGCGGGTTGCGACCAGTGCGAGCAGCGCGCTCTTTGACAGCGAAGGTGCCGAAGCCAACCAGCACAACGGAGTCACCAGCTTTCAGAGCGCCAGTGACGGATTCAATCACTGCATCCAGCGCGCGGCCAGCAACAGCTTTCGGGATATCAGCAGATGCAGCGATGGCATCGATCAGTTCCGACTTGTTCACTCTAAGTCCCCTTATTTCTGTTTAGTTTGTTTCTTGATTTTTAGTGTAAGCAAAGCGGGTGCTGGATGGCCTGCTGACACAATAAGAGCCGCTTTATAACAAGGGCTCAAAAATTGTGTCAAGGAAGCCCCCCGGCTAATGCGTGCTAATTCGCTCCTTGGAATCAGACTCGCGCTTGTCATCCGTTGCAACCATCTCGGGAGCCGCATCGGGCAAGGGCTCCGGGGCGTATTGCAGCGCAATTTGCAGGACCTCGTCAATCCATTTAACCGGTTTAATCTGCAGGTCTTGCTTAATATTTTCCGGAATTTCCTTCAGATCACGCACATTTTCTTCGGGAATAATCACAGTCTTGATCCCACCCCGATGAGCTGCCAGAAGTTTTTCCTTGAGACCACCGATGGCCAACACCTGACCACGCAAGGTGATTTCTCCGGTCATGGCCACGTCCGCCCGCACCGGAATCTGCGTCAATGCCGAGACCAGCGCCGTGCACAGACCAATGCCCGCGCTCGGGCCATCCTTAGGTGTCGCACCTTCCGGCATATGGATGTGAACATCACGCTTCTCGTTAAAATCAGCTGCGATCCCCAGGCTTTTCGCACGACTGCGAACCACCGTCATGGCCGCCGTCATGGACTCTGCCATGACATCGCCCAACGAGCCGGTCTTGATCAAAACGCCCTTACCAGGCACTACCGCCGTCTCGATGGTAAGCAGCTCGCCGCCCACCTGCGTCCACGCCAAACCCGTTACCTGGCCAATCTGATCCTGCTGCTCGGCGAGACCGTAGCGATGCTTGCGCACCCCCAGGAAGTGCTCCAGGGAGTCAGCGCTGACCGTGACCTGAAAACGCTTCTCGCGCACATGTTCCTTGACAACTTTGCGGCAGACCTTGGCAATCTGCCGTTCCAGACTGCGCACGCCCGCTTCACGTGTGTAGTAACGAATAATGTCGCGAATCGCCGATTCTTCAATTTCCAGCTCGCCCTTCTTCAGACCATTGGCCTGTATCTGCTTGGGCGCCAGGTATTTGATGGCAATGTTGACCTTCTCGTCCTCGGTGTAACCCGGCAGCCGAATGACTTCCATCCGGTCCAGCAACGGCCCAGGGATATTCATCGAGTTGGCGGTGCAGAGGAACATCACGTCCGACAGGTCGTAATCGACCTCCAGATAGTGATCGTTGAAGTTGTGGTTCTGCTCTGGATCGAGCACTTCGAGCAGCGCAGACGCAGGATCGCCGCGCATGTCCTGGCCCATCTTGTCGATTTCATCGAGCAGGAACAGCGGATTGCGCACACCCACCTTGGTCATCTTCTGAATCAGACGCCCCGGCATCGAACCGATATAGGTACGACGGTGACCACGAATCTCGGCCTCGTCGCGTACGCCGCCCAAAGCCATGCGCACGAACTTGCGGTTGGTCGCGCTAGCAATGGACTCGGCCAAAGAGGTTTTGCCCACACCGGGCGGGCCTACCAGGCACAGCACCGGCCCCTTGAGTTTCTTCACCCGCTTCTGCACGGCGAGATACTCGAGGATGCGTTCCTTGACCTCTTCCAGACCGTAATGGTCGGCATCGAGGATGCTCTCTGCACGTGCCAGGTCGAGACGTACCTTGCTCTCGGCCTTCCACGGCACGTTCACCAACCAGTCGATGTAGGAACGCACCACAGTGGCTTCGGCAGACATCGGCGACATCTGCTTGAGCTTGTTCAACTCGGCATTGGCCTTGGCCAGCGCTTCCTTGGTCAGGCCGGCGTTGTCGATGCGCTTCTTCAGCTCATCGATCTCGTTGTGGCCTTCATCGATGTCGCCCAGCTCCTTCTGAATGGCCTTCATCTGCTCATTCAAGTAGTACTCGCGCTGGCTGCGCTCCATCTGCTTCTTAACGCGACCACGGATGCGCTTCTCGACCTGCAGCAGGTCGATCTCGGCATCCAGCAGCGCCAGCACATGCTCGACGCGGGCGGACAGCGAGGTGATCTCGAGGATTTCCTGCTTCTGCTCTATCTTCAGCGCCATGTGCGCGGCCATGGTATCGACCAGGCGGCTGGGCTCATCGATGCTGTTGAGCGAAGACAGCACTTCGGCCGGGACCTTCTTGCCCAACTGCACGTATTGCTCGAACTGACTGAGCAGGCTACGAGTAAAAACCTCGGACTCGCGCTCGGCGGTCTCGCCCTCCTCGATCAGTTGCACTTCGGCGCGGCAATGATCATCGAGCTCGATGAAACGCTCGATGGAGCCTCGCTGCTCACCCTCGACCAGCACTTTGACGGTGCCGTCGGGCAACTTGAGCAGCTGCAGGACGGTGGCAACGGTGCCTACGCGATACAGATCCTGATCATCCGGATCATCGACGGCCGGATTCTTCTGGGCCACCAGAAGAATCTGCTTGTCGCCCGTCATCGCTGCCTCGAGGGCCTCGATGGATTTCTCACGCCCGACGAAAAGCGGGATGACCATGTGCGGATAGACCACTACATCGCGCAATGGCAGGAGAGGCAATTCGATGGTTGTCTTCATGATTTCGGCTCAGCGGCGGCCATAAGGCCGTAAACAGGCGGGATTACCCTTGGCATTTAAGATGGGGGTAGCTCCCATAAAAAACAAGCGCAATGTCCAGAAAAGCGAAGGGGCCCGAGGGGCCCCTTCTTTGCATCGTGTGACAGCCGTCAGGCGTCTGGTGCGGCCTTCGCCGGCGGCTCGCTGTTCTCGTAGATCAACAGCGGCTTGGAGGTACCTTCGATGACACTCTCGTCGATCACCACCTTGCTCACGTCCTGCTGGGACGGGATTTCGTACATGGTGTCGAGCAGAATGCCCTCGAGGATAGAACGCAGGCCACGTGCACCGGTCTTGCGTTCCAGCGCCTTCTGCGCCACGGATTTCAGCGCATCGGAGCGGAACTCCAGGTCCACGCCTTCCATCTCGAACAGCTTGGCGTACTGTTTGGTCAGCGCGTTCTTCGGCTCGGTGAGGATCTGTACCAGAGCTGCTTCGTCCAACTCTTCCAGGGTCGCAATCACCGGCAGACGACCGACGAACTCGGGAATCAGGCCGAACTTGACCAGATCGTCCGGCTCGACTTCGCGCAGCGACTCGCCGATCTTCTTGCCTTCCTGCTTGCTGCGCACTTCCGCCCCGAAACCGATGCCGCCCTTGGTGGAGCGCGCCTGGATGACTTTCTCCAGACCGGCGAATGCACCGCCACAGATGAACAGGATGTTGCGCGTGTCGACCTGCAGGAATTCCTGCTGCGGATGCTTGCGCCCGCCTTGCGGCGGAACCGAGGCAACAGTGCCCTCGATCAGTTTCAGCAGCGCCTGCTGCACGCCCTCACCCGACACGTCGCGAGTAATCGACGGGTTATCGGACTTGCGCGAGATCTTGTCGATTTCGTCGATGTAGACGATGCCCATCTGGGCCTTCTCGACATCGTAATCGCACTTCTGCAGCAGCTTCTGAATGATGTTCTCGACGTCCTCACCGACATAACCGGCTTCGGTCAGGGTGGTGGCGTCAGCGATGGTGAAGGGCACGTTGAGCAGACGCGCCAGCGTTTCCGCCAGCAATGTCTTGCCGGAACCGGTCGGACCGATCAGCAGAATGTTGCTCTTGCCCAGCTCGACATCATCTTTCTTGTCGCGCTGATTAAGACGCTTGTAGTGGTTGTATACCGCTACCGACAGCACTTTCTTGGCGCGCTCCTGACCAATCACATACTGATCGAGGATGCCGCTGATTTCCTTGGGTGCTGGGAGTTTGTGCGCGCTGCTCTCGGCCTGTGCTTCCTGCACCTCCTCGCGGATGATGTCGTTGCACAGGTCGACGCATTCGTCGCAGATGAAGACGGAAGGACCGGCGATCAACTTGCGCACTTCATGCTGGCTTTTGCCGCAGAAGGAGCAATAAAGCAGTTTGCCGTTGTCCTCGCCGTTACGGGTATCAGTCATTCGATCAATCCAATACGGTAGGCTTGAAACACAAGATGAAGGCAAATGCGGGCATTTTCAAGGGCGCAAGTCGCGTCATTGAAGGATGCCCGCAGCCGGCGCCTCATCTAGACCGGCATTTGACGCTTTTCGTGCACCGCATCGACCAAACCATACTCCACGGCACGCGAAGCGCTCATGAAATTGTCGCGATTGGTGTCACGCTCGATGGTTTCCAGGCTCTGACCGGTGTGATGAGCCAGCAGTTCGTTCAGGCGCTCTCGGATGAAGAGGATTTCCTTGGCATGAATCTCGATGTCCGAGGCCTGCCCCTGGAAGCCGCCCAGCGGCTGGTGAATCATCACACGCGAGTTCGGCAGGCAGAAACGCTTGCCCTTGGCACCGCCAGCCAGCAGGAACGCGCCCATGCTGCAGGCCTGACCGATGCAGGTGGTAGACACGTCCGCCTTGATGAACTGCATGGTGTCATAGATCGCCATGCCGGCAGTCACCGAGCCACCCGGCGAGTTGATGTACAGGTGAATGTCCTTGTCCGGATTCTCTGCTTCCAGAAACAGCAGCTGGGCGCAGATCAGGTTGGCCATGTAGTCCTCGACCTGACCAACCAGAAAGATCACGCGCTCCTTGAGCAGACGCGAGTAGATGTCGTAGGCACGCTCGCCACGAGCGGACTGCTCGATGACCATCGGCACCAGGCCGCCAGCGGCCTGGATTTCAGGCATGTTTTGCATAAAAGGATTGCGGGACATGTCTTGCGCTCACTCCCTAATAGTCATGTCTCAAATACGCATAAGCCAGCACGGAGGCTGGCTTATGGTGGTGTACTCGAACGAGGTTACCAGATCAGTCGGCTTTAGGAGCTTCCGCCGGCTTGACTGCGTCTTCGTAGGAAACCGCTTTATCGGTCACGTTGGCCTTCTGCAGAACAGTATCTACAACTTGCTCTTCCAGTACAACCGAACGCACTTCGTTCATTTGCTGGTCGTTCTTGTAGTACCAGGCAACGACCTGCTCAGGCTCTTGGTAAGCCGAGGCCATTTCTTCGATCAGTTCGCGTACGCGGGCTTCGTCCGGCTTCAGGTCGAACTGCTTGACCACTTCAGCAACGATCAGGCCCAGCACCACACGGCGCTTGGCTTGCTCTTCAAACAGTTCGGCCGGCAGTTGGTCAGGCTGGATATTGCCACCGAACTGCTGAACGGCCTGCACGCGCAGACGGTTCACTTCGTTACCGATCAGCGCCTTCGGCACTTCAACCGGGTTGGCAGCCAGCAGGCCGTCCATTACCTGGTTCTTGACCTTGGACTTGATGGCCTGACGCAGCTCGCGCTCCATGTTCTTGCGGACTTCGGCACGGAAACCTTCCAGACCGCCTTCCTTGATACCGAACAGAGCGAAGAATTCGTCGTTCAGCTCAGGCAGTTGCGGCGCGGAAACGCTGTTTACGGTAACGGTGAACTCGGCGGTTTTGCCGGCCAGATCGAGGTTCTGGTAGTCCTCGGGGAACGTCGGGTTGATCACGCGCTCTTCACCAGCCTTGGCGCCGACCAGGGCGTCTTCGAAGCCCGGGATCATGCGGCCGGAGCCCAGCACCAGCTGAGTGCCCTTGGCGCTACCGCCAGCGAAGGCTTCGCCGTCGATCTTGCCAACGAAGTCGATGTTCAGCTGGTCGCCATTCTCGGCAGCACGCTCAACAGCTTCGAAACGGGTGTTCTGCTTGCGCAGGATGTCGAGCATGTTGTCGACGTCGCTATCAGCCACATCAGCTTCGAGGCGCTCGATGGCGATGGAGTCGAAACCGGAAACCTGAAACTCGGGGAATACTTCAAAAGTAGCGACGTATTCCAGATCCTTACCCTTCTCGAAGGATTTGGGCTCGACAGCCGGAGCACCGGCCGGATTCAGCTTCTGCTCAACCACGGCTTCGTAGAAGGTAGCCTGGATCAGGTCGCCCAGGGCTTCCTGACGAGCAGCGTCTTCATAACGCTGACGGATCACGCTCATCGGCACCTTGCCAGGACGGAAGCCAGGAACCTTGGCACGACGGGCAGTCTGCTGCAGACGCTTGTTGACTTCGGTCTCGATGCGCTCGACGGGTACGCCGACAGTCATGCGGCGCTCAAGAGCAGAAGTGCTTTCAACAGAAACTTGCATGGATATTCCTCGTTGCACAGACATAAGCCGGCTCGAACCGGCCCCGAATCAAGGCCAAGCATTCTAGAGGCTCAATGTGCAGAAGTCACCCTAGAAGCAGGCGGCAGTCGGGAGGGGCTATATAAAGATGGTGCGGACGGAGAGACTCGAACTCTCACACCTTGCGGCGCCAGAACCTAAATCTGGTGTGTCTACCAATTCCACCACGTCCGCGTGGCTTTGCAGCTTAAAACAAAAACGCCAGGCTTTTGGCCTGGCGCTTTGGAATATGGGGTGGACGATGGGAATCGAACCCACGACACCAGGAGCCACAATCCTGTGCTCTACCAACTGAGCTACGCCCACCATATTGCATTTGCTTACTCTTGCCTGACCGCCAAATGGCGCACCCGGCAGGACTCGAACCTGCGACCATCCGCTTAGAAGGCGGATGCTCTATCCAGCTGAGCTACGGGCACTTATCCATCCGCTAGCGCAGACTTACAAGCTTTTGGCTCCAGCCTCACCACCAGGGCTTGGCTCTTGCCGCCTCACCCAGCGAGTGGCTGTTCCTGAGAAGCGGGGCGAATGTTATAGACGCCTCCCAACCTCGTCAACAGAAATTTTCAAAAAAATTCAGCGATTTAAAGGAGTTACGCGAAAACGACGGCAGGCGCCTTTGCCCAGGTGAGCGCCCATGCGAGAATGCGCGTCCTTTTTTCATCCTTATTAATGGTTAACCAGCGCAATGACCGCACAACTGATCGACGGCAAGGCGATCGCCGCCAGCCTCCGCCAGCAGATTGCCCAACGTGTCGCCGAACGCCGCCAGCAAGGCCTTCGTGCGCCAGGCCTGGCCGTGATCCTGGTCGGCACCGATCCTGCCTCCCAGGTCTATGTGTCACACAAACGCAAGGATTGCGAAGAAGTCGGTTTCCTCTCCCGTGCCTATGACCTGCCGGCAGAGACCAGCCAGGCCGATCTGCTCGCGCTGATCGACGAGCTCAATGAAGACCCGACCATCGACGGCATTCTGGTACAGCTGCCGCTACCGGAGCACCTGGATTCCTCGCTGCTGCTCGAGCGTATTCGCCCAGACAAGGACGTGGACGGCTTCCACCCCTACAACATTGGCCGCCTGGCCCAGCGCATGCCGCTGCTACGCCCATGCACGCCGAAAGGCATCATGACGCTGCTGGAAAGCACTGGCGTTGACCTCTACGGCCTGCATGCCGTGGTAGTCGGCGCCTCGAATATCGTTGGCCGGCCGATGGCCATGGAGCTGCTGCTGGCCGGCTGCACCGTGACCGTCACTCATCGTTTCACCAAGGATCTGGCCAGCCATGTCGGCCAGGCTGACATCGTCGTGGTCGCGGCCGGCAAGCCGGGCCTGGTCAAGGGCGAGTGGATCAAGGAAGGCGCCATCGTCATCGACGTCGGCATCAACCGCCAGGAAGATGGCAAGCTGGTCGGCGATGTGACCTTTGATGCCGCCCTGCCCCGCGCCGGCTGGATCACTCCGGTTCCGGGTGGCGTAGGCCCGATGACCCGTGCGGGTCTTTTGGAAAACACCCTGCACGCAGCCGAACACCTGCATAAATAAGCAGCGCTGCGCAACGAACAACGGCACCCTCAGGTGCCGTTGTCGTTTCTGCCGCCAGGATCAGTTACGCGCCTGCTCCCAGGACTTGAGCAACTCGTCGTAGGCGATGGTTTCGCCCTTGGGTTTCTCGTTGGCCAACTTGGGTTTCGGTGCACCCGGCTGATCGAACCAGTATTGCGGATCACGCGGCTCGTTCAGCTTCGGCCCGCACTCACCCAGTACGCCGGAACGCTCCAGACGACCAAGCATGGTGTCTTGCGCTGCGGCCAGGCCATCGAGGGCCTGTTGCGGCGTCTTATCACCGCTGGCGGCCTCGGCGATGAACTGCCACCAGAGCTGAGCCAGACGTGGATAGTCAGGCACGTTGGTGCCGGTTGGCGTCCATTGCACACGTGCCGGACTGCGGTAGAACTCCACCAGACCACCCAGCTTGGGCGCTACGTCCGTCATCGCCTGCGAGTTGATGTCCGACTCGCGAATCGGCGTCAGGCCGACCAGGGTCTTCTTCAACGACACAGTCTTGGAGGTGACGAACTGCGCATAGAGCCAGGCGGCCAGGCGCTGCTTCTCCGGCGTGGAGTTGAGGAAAGTCCAGGAGCCGGTGTCCTGATAACCGAGCTTCATGCCCTCCTCCCAGTACGGGCCCTTGGGCGACGGTGCCATACGCCATTTCGGCGTGCCATCGTCGTTGACCACCGGCAGGCCCGGCTTGGTCATATCGGCGGTAAAAGCGGTGTACCAGAAGATCTGCTGAGCGATGGCGCCCTGCGCCGGCACCGGCCCGGATTCGGAGAAGGTCATGCCCTGCGCTTCCGGCGGCGCGTACTGGCGCATCCAATCGACGTACTTCTGCGTGGCGAACACCGCCGCCGGCCCGTTGGTATCACCACCGCGGGCGACACTGGAACCTACCGGGCGGCAGCCGTCGACGCGAATGCCCCACTCGTCCACCGGCAGGCCGTTGGGCAGGCCCTTGTCGCCACCGCCAGCCATGGAGAACCAGGCGTCGGTGAAACGCCAGCCCAGCGACGGATCTTTCTTGCCGTAGTCCATATGGCCATAGACGCGTTTACCGTCGATTTCCTTGACGTGCTTGGAGAAGAACTCGGCGATGTCCTCGTAAGCTGACCAGTTCACCGGCACGCCCAGCTCGTAGCCGTAGATTTCCTTGAACTTGGCCTTCAGCTCCGGACGCTCGAACCAGTCGGCGCGGAACCAGTAGAGGTTGGCAAACTGCTGATCGGGCAACTGATAAACCTTGCCGTCCGGCCCGGTGGTGAATGACAGGCCGATGAAATCGTCAAGATCGAGAGTCGGCGAGGTGAAGTCCTTACCCTCGTTAGCCATCATGTCGGTGATCGAGACCGCCTTGCCATAGCGGAAGTGGGTACCGATCAGGTCCGAGTCGTTGACCCAGCCGTCGTAGATGTTCTTGCCGGACTGCATCTGCGTCTGCAGTTTCTCGACCACATCGCCTTCCTGCATCAGGTCATGCTTGAGCTTGATGCCGGTGATTTCACTGAAGGCCTTGGCCAGCACCTTGGACTCGTACTCATGGGTGGTCAGAGTTTCCGAGGCGACGTTGATGTTCATGCCACGAAACGGCTCGGCAGCCTTGATGAACCACTTCAGTTCTTCGAGCTGTTGCTCGGGCGTCAGAGTCGAGGGGTTGAACTCATCAGCAATCCATTTCTTCGCGGCCTCTTCATAGGCATCCGCCCAGGCCACACCGCTCAAACCGGACAACGCCAGCAAGGCGGCCAACGCCATGCTATGTCGGGTCTTGTTGTTATTGTCGAACATAGAGACCTCCATCTCAGGATATGGGGAGAGGCATACCGGCGGCAGCCCGGCTCAGCCCCAGCGCATGACTGCGCACAACCACAACAGCGATAGCAGCGACGCTATCCACACGCTCCAGTCGGTCACGCCTATTACCAGCAGATGCAGGTAGGCGCTGCCGAGCAGACCGATGAACAACCGATCACCCCGGGTTGTGGTGATCGGCAGAAAACCCTTGCGCTCGACGCACGGCCAGCGCAGCTCGACCAGCGTCATGCCGGCCAGCAGCACGGCGATGCCGCCGAAGAACAGCGCGGTCGGCAGAGTCCAGGCCATCCAGCTCATGACGAACCTCCCTTACACGCGACCGAGGGCGAAGCCCTTGGCCACATGGTTGCGAACGAACCAGATCACCAGCATCCCCGGGATGATGGTCAGCACCCCGGCGGCGGCCAGTACACCCCAGTCGATACCCGACGCGGACACGGTACGGGTCATCACCGCGGCGATGGGCTTGGCGTCTACCGAGGTCAGGGTGCGCGCCAGCAGCAGCTCGACCCAGGAGAACATGAAGCAGAAGAAGGCCGTGACACCGATACCGGAGCGGATCAGCGGGATGAAGATCTTCACGAAGAATTTCGGAAAGCTGTAGCCGTCGATGTAGGCCGTCTCATCGATTTCCTTCGGCACGCTGGACATGAAGCCTTCAAGGATCCACACCGCCAGCGGCACGTTGAACAGGCAGTGCGCCAGCGCCACGGCGATATGGGTGTCGAACAGGCCGATGGACGAGTAGAGCTGGAAGAACGGCAACAGGAACACCGCCGGCGGCGCCATGCGGTTGGTCAGCAGCCAGAAGAACAGGTGCTTGTCGCCGAGAAAGCGGTAGCGCGAGAAGGCATAGGCCGCCGGCAGCGCCACGCTGAGCGAGATCAGGGTGTTGAGGCTGACGTAGTACAGCGAGTTGAGGTAGCCCTCGTACCAGCTGCGGTCGGTGAAGATCACCCGATAGTTGTCCAGGGTGAAGTTCTGCGGCCAAAGGCTGAGCCCGCCGAGAATTTCGGTATTGCTCTTGAACGACATGTTCAGCAGCCAGTAGATCGGCACCAGCAGGAACAGAAAGTAGATCAGCAGTACCAGGCGTTTGCGCAGCGTCATGGTCGGCCTCAGCGGGTTTTGTCGTCGTGGGTCATGGCGGTATAGAACAGCCAGGACACCAGCAGGATGATCAGGAAGTACACCAGCGAGAACGCCGCCGCCGGGCCTAGGTCGAACTGGCCGACAGCCATTTGCGTCAGGGTCTGGCTGAGGAAGGTGGTGGCGTTGCCCGGCCCGCCGCCGGTGAGCACGAAGGGCTCGGTGTAGATCATGAAGCTGTCCATGAAGCGCAGCATCACCGCGATCAGCAGCACGCTCTTGAGCTTGGGCAACTGGATATGGCGAAACACCGCCCAGTTCGAGGCGCGATCGATGCGCGCCGCCTGGTAGTAGACGTCGGGAATGGCGCGCAGCCCGGAGTAGCACAGCAGCGCCACCAACGATGTCCAATGCCAGACGTCCATGATCAGCACCGTCACCCAGGCATCCATGGTGTTGGCCGCGTAGTTGTAGCTGATGCCCAGGCTGTTCAGAGCCCAGCCCATCAAGCCGATGTCGGCGCGGCCGAAGATTTGCCAGATGGTGCCGACCACGTTCCATGGGATCAGCAGCGGAATGGCCATCAGAATCAGACACAGCGACGCCCAGCGCCCGCGCGTCGGCATGCACAGGGCGATGGCGATGCCTAAGGGAATCTCGATCAGCAGCACGCAGGCGGAGAAGATGAACTGGCGCAGCAACGAATCATGCAGGCGCGGGTCCTGCAGCACCTGGCGATACCAGTCGACGCCGACGAAGTAGCGCGTGGCCGGGTCGAAGATGTCCTGCACCGAGTAGTTGACCACCGTCATCATCGGCACGATGGCGCTGAACGCCACCAGCAGAAATACCGGCAGCACCAGCCACCAGGCCTTGTTGTTCTGCACCTTCATGGCGCCACCTCCACCAGGTAGTCGTCGGCATAGAGCATCAGCCACTGCGCCGGAAAACTCAGGTAAACCTGCTCGTGCGGCACCGGCTGATCCTCCTGCAGGCGCGCCTTGAGCACCTGGCCATCGAGGTCGAAAGTGAGGATCTTGTAGGTGCCGAGATCCTCGACATACAGCACCCGACCACACAGCGCGTCTTCATAGGCGCCGTCCCAGACGTGCACGAACTCGGGACGAATGCCCACCTGCAGGCGCTTGCCGTCCAGTTCGGCGAGACGCTGGTTGAGCGCGTCGGAAAGCGGCAGCACCGTATCGGCGAAGCGCACCCCGCCCTCACAGCGCTGCACCTCGATCAGATTCATCCCCGGGCTGCCAATGAAATAGCCGACGAAGGTATGGCCGGGGCGCTCGAACAGCTCGCGTGGCGTGCCGAACTGGACGATCTGCCCGCCGTACATCACTGCGATCTTGTCGGCGAAGGTTGAGGCCTCCAACTGGTCGTGGGTGACGTAGACCATGGTGATGTTGAACTGCTCATGGATCTGCTTGAGCTTGCGCCGCAGCTTCCACTTCAGATGCGGGTCAATCACCGTCAGCGGCTCGTCGAAGAGAATTGCCGATACGTCGTCGCGCACCAGGCCACGGCCCATGGAGACCTTCTGCTTCTCGTCGGCGGTGAGGTTACGCGCCTTCTTGTGCAGCAAGCGATGCAACTCCAGCACCTCGGCGATCTCGTGCACCTTGCTCATCACCCGAGCTTCGTCCATGCCCTGGTTGCGCAGTGGGAAGGCCAGGTTGTCGAACACCGTCATGGTGTCGTAGACCACCGGAAACTGGAAAACCTGGGCGATGTTGCGCTCCTGCGGCGACAGCGTGTTGACCGCCTTGCCGTCGAACTGCACCTCGCCCTGAGACGGGCTGAGCAAGCCGGAGATGATGTTTAGCAAGGTGGACTTGCCGCAGCCCGACGGCCCCAGCAGCGCATAGGCGCCGCCTTGCTGCCAGATATGGTTCATCTCGCGGATTGCGTAATCTTCCGGCGCTTTCGGCGTGCCGCTGTAACTGTGGGCAAGGTTGTGCAAGCGAATCTCGGCCATCAGGCGGCCCTCCCCTGACGACGACTGGGCGCCTGCACCAACTGCCCATCGGCAGCGAAGACGAACAGCTTGTGGGTCGGGATGTAGATCAGGATCGGCGTATCGACCGCATACTCGTGCACGCCCGGCAGGTGCAGCACCAGCACGAACTGCTCGTTGCGCACATGCAGGAAGGTTTCCGAGCCGCTGATCTCGGCCAGCTCAACGGTTACCGCCAGCTCCAGATCATCGTCGTTGGACGGCACCAAACCGATATGGCTGGGGCGCACGCCAAAGCGGTACTCGCCCTCGGCGATGCCGCGCAGATCGGGATTGAGCGGAAAGTGCACGCAGTCGGCGAAGCTCACCTCGGAGCCGCTGATACGCCCCGGCATCAGATTGATCGCAGGCTCCGAGAACAGCTCGGCAGCCAGCACCTGTTGCGGGCGGTGGTAGACCTCGGCGGTCTTGCCGCTCTGGATAACCCGCCCCTCGTGCAGGATGGTGGTGGTGCCACCCAGGGCCAGCGCCTCGTTGGGCTCGGTGGTGGCGTAGATGGCGATGGTGTGGCGCGCCTGGAACAGCTCGCGCATTTCCTGGCGCAGCTCCTCGCGCAGCTTGTAGTCGAGGTTGACCAGCGGTTCGTCGAACAGGATCAGCGAGGCATCCTTGACCAGCGCCCGGGCCATGGCCGTGCGCTGCTGCTGGCCGCCGGACAGCTCCAACGGATAACGCGACAGCAGTTTCTCGATGCGTAGCATGCGCGCCGTGGCCTCGACCTTCTCGACGATCTGCTCCTTGGCCACGCCGGCCTGGCGCAGTGGCGAGGCGATGTTCTCGAACACCGTCAGGGTCGGGTAGTTGATGAACTGCTGATAGACCATCGACACGTTGCGCTGGCGCACCGGCACGCCGGTGACATCGGCGCCGTTCATCAGCACGCGGCCGCTATTGGGCCGATCCAGCCCGGCCATCAGGCGCATCAGGCTGGTCTTGCCGGCCAGGGTACGGCCGAGCAGAACGTTGAAGGAGCCGGGTTCGAAACTCAGGCAGGCATCGTCGATATGCACCTGGCCGTCGACGATACGGGTGACGTGTTCGAGCTTGAGCGACATGGCCTGTCCTTTTTCTTGTCGTGCCATTCGATTGCGAACATCGATAGCGACAAGCGTGCCAGCCCCCAAAAAACCAACGCATCTCGTTGATCGGAATCGAAAAAGCCGCCAAAGAACGGTGCAGCAACGGTTTTCCACTGAACACTTTTGAACAGTCGAATGTGAACAACTGAACAATTCGTTCGTTGACTTTGAACAGGCTTGAACGAAACTGGATCTATCGCGGCGCAGATCGCGAACCAACAAGAAGAGATCGCACCATGACAGAAGCTGCCCGCGCCCCGGCGCATGACGCCATCATCCAGGAGTCCTGGTCGCGCTGCCGTGACTACGGCCTGACCCACCAGAGCGCGCCTCGCTTCGATCCTCCGGCGCCAGGCGATCTTTCGGCGCTGCTGGAAAGCCGCCAGGCCCTGGTGCAGACCACGCACCAGGAAGTACTGCCCTACTACGGCACCATCCTTTCCAACTCCAACTGCCTGATCATGCTCGCCGACGACCAGGGCCGGCTGCTGCAATCCTGGGGCGACCAGCGCTTTATCGAGCCACGCCAGGCCGCAGGCTTCGTCGCGGGCGCCAGCTGGTTGGAGCGCTACACCGGCACCAACGCCATCGGTACCGCGCTCAGTTGCGGCCAGGCCGTACATATCCAGCACGACGAGCACTTTCTCAAGGCCAACCGATTCATGACCGGCTCAGCCTCGCCGATCTTCGATGAGCAACGGCGCATGATCGCCGTGCTCGACGTGTCCAGCGACAGCTACCTGCCGCCGGCGCATACCCTGGGCATGGTCAAGATGATGAGCCAGTCGGTGGAGAACCGCCTGATCCTCAAGCTGTTCGCCGACCAGTACCACCTGCTCAGCTTCAATACCAGCCTCGACAACCTCGACAGCCCCTGGGCCGGCCTGGTGGTGTTCGATGAACAGGGCCACGTGGTGTCGGCCAACCGCCGCGCTGACAATCTGCTCGGCCAACCCCTGACCTACGGCGCCATCGAGCAACTGTTCGACGTGCCTCTACAGCAGTTGCTCAACCAGCCGGACGGCCAGCCGTTCAGCCTGCGCACCAGCAGCCACTTTCGTTTTCATGCACGGGTAAGGCGCCCTGCCCGACCGGCCCCCATTAAGCCTCGCGATTTCCGCCCGCAGGTTGCGCAAAACACGCCACAAGAGCCTCATCTGCATGCACTGAGCATGGGTGACGCACGCATGGACAAGGCCATCCGCCAGGCCGAACGTCTGCTGGAAAAGGACATTCCGATCCTGGTGCAGGGCGAAACCGGCGCCGGCAAGGAGGTTTTCGTCAGGGCGCTACATCGCGCCAGCTCACGCGCCGATCAACCCTTCATCGCGGTCAACTGCGCGGCCCTTCCAGCGGAGCTGGTGGAGTCGGAACTGTTCGGCTACGAGAAAGGCGCCTTTACCGGCGCCAACCAGAAAGGCCATGTCGGGCTGATCCGCAAGGCGCACAAGGGCACCCTGTTTCTCGATGAGATCGGTGATATGCCGCTGCGTGTGCAGGCGCGGCTGCTGCGCGTGTTGCAGGAGCGCTGCGTACAGCCATTGGGCAGCAGTGAGCTGCATCCAGTCGACGTGCGCCTGGTCTCGGCCACCAACCGCCCACTGCGCCAGGACGTCGACAGCGGCCAGTTCCGCGCCGACCTGTACTACCGCATCAGCGGCCTGAACCTCGAACTGCCGCCACTGCGCGAACGCAATGATAAGCAGGCACTGTTCCAGAAACTCTGGGAGCAGCACCGAGAACCCGGCCAACATGCGGGTATCAGCCGCGAAGTGCTGGAGCTGTTCCAGCATCACCCATGGCCAGGCAACCTGCGCCAGCTCAGCAGCGTGCTGCGCGTGGCGCTGGCCATGGCCGACGACCAGCCTATCCGCGCCGAACACCTGCCGGATGACTTCTTCCTCGATCTGCCGACAGAGGCGCCCCAGCCCACGCATCTCGAGCCGGATGATGGTGACCTGGCCAGCCAGTACCAGGCATGCGGCGGTAATATCTCCTACCTGGCCCGCCACCTTGGCCTGAGCCGTAATACCCTGTACAAGCGCCTGCGTGAACAGGGCGTGCGGTCCTGAACCTTTGCTCGAAGAATCGGCCCAAGCCATACATTTGCCACCGCACTCGCCCATCGAGCAGCACAGGCGTCGTCCCGCCACGAAAGGAACTCAGCATGCGCCACCTGTACCGCCCCCTGTTCGCCGCCCTGGCGCTGCTGGCCGCCAGCCACGCGCCGGCAGCTCCTTCACTGGAAACACAGGTGGACGCCGCTGCGAAGTCGATGATGCAGACCTATGCCATTCCCGGCATGGCCATCGCCATCAGCCACAAGGGGCAGTCGCATTTCTTCGAATACGGCGTGGCATCCCGTGAAAGCGGCCAGACGGTGGATCGCCACACCCTGTTCGAGCTGGGCTCGATCAGCAAACTCTTCACCGCCACCCTCGGCGCCTACGCCGAAGCTCGCGGCACGCTGAACCTCAGCGACAACGCCAGCCAATATCTGCCCGAACTGCGCGGCACCGCCTTCGACCACATCAGCCTGCTGGATCTGGCCACTTACACCCCGGGTGGCCTGCCGCTGCAATTCCCGGACGCGGTCAACAACGAACAACAGATGCTCGATTACTACCGTAACTGGCAGGCAGTGTATCCGCCGGGTACGCAACGACTGTATTCCAACCCCAGCATCGGCCTGTTCGGCTACCTGGCGGCCGCCAGCCTTGCCGAGCCGTTTCAGCAGTTGATGGAGAAGGATTTGCTGCAGCAACTGGGCATGCAGGAAAGCTACGTTCGCATACCGACCGAGCAGATGAAGCGCTACGCCTGGGGCTACCGCGACGATAAGGCTGTGCGCGTGACTCCCGGCGCGCTGGATGCCGAAGCCTACGGGCTGAAATCCAGCACCACCGATATGCTGCGCTTCATCGACGCCAACCTGCACCCGGATCAATTACCCGCACCACTGCGCCAGGCGATCAGCTCAACCCATCGCGGCTACTACCAGGTCGGCGACATGACTCAGGCCCTGGGCTGGGAGCGCTACACCTACCCCATCAGTCTGGAGAAACTGCAGGCCGGCAACTCAGCGGAAATGGCGCTGCAACCGCAGAGCGTGGCGCGTTTCAGTGTGCCCAAGCCAGCCGAAGGCGACCTGCTTCTGAACAAGACCGGCTCGACCAACGGCTTCGGCGCCTACATCCTGCTGCTTCCGGCGCGCGATACCGGCCTGGTGATACTCGCCAACCGCAACTACCCCAACGCCGAGCGCGTACGCCTGGCGCTGCAGTTGCTCGAAAGCATCGAGCCCTAGACAGGGCACAGGTGCGTTGGGTACGCACCTTGAGCTTAGAAACTTCGCGCGATCACCATCCGCTGCACGTCGCTGGTGCCTTCGTAGATCTGGCACACGCGCACGTCACGGTAGATGCGTTCGACCGGGAAGTCCTTGAGGTAGCCGTAGCCACCCAGGGTCTGGATCGCCGCCGAGCACACGCGCTCGGCCATCTCCGAAGCGAACAGCTTGGCCATCGACGCCTCGGTCAGGCACGGCTGGCCGGCCTCGCGCAGGCTGGCAGCGTGATGCACCATCTGCCGTGCGACGGCGATCTGCGTGGCCATGTCCGCCAGGCGAAACGCCACCGCCTGGTGCTCGATGATAGGCTTGCCAAAGGTCACCCGCTCACGGGAGTAATCGCACGCCGCCTCGAACGCCGCCCGCGCCATGCCCACCGATTGCGCGGCGATACCAATGCGCCCACCTTCAAGGTTGGCCAGGGCGATGCGATAGCCCTCGCCCTCCTCGCCGAGGCGCAGGTCGGCCGGAATGCGCACGTCGTCGAACTGGAGCTGGCAGGTGTCGGAGGCGTGCTGGCCGAGCTTGTCCTCCACCCGCACCACCGAGAAACCAGGTGTATCGGTCGGCACGATAAGGGCGCTGATACCCTTCTTACCTGCTTGCGGATCGGTAACGGCGAAGACGATCACCATGCCGGCATGGCTGCCGGAGGTGATGAACTGCTTGGCACCGTTGAGCACATAGTGATCGCCATCGCGCCGCACGCGGGTACGCAGGTCGCTGGCATCTGAGCCGGCCTGCGGCTCGGTCAGGGCGAAGGCGCCGAGCATGCTGCCCTCGGCCAGCGGGCGGAGAAAGCGCTGTTTCTGCTGCTCGCTGCCGTACTTGAGGATCGGCATGCAGCCTACCGAGTTGTGCACACTCATGATGGTAGAGCAGGCACCATCGCCCGCGGCGATCTCCTCAAGGGCCATCGCATAGGCCAGGTGCCCGGTCTCGGCGCCGCCCCACTGCTGCGGCACCAGCATGCCCATAAAACCCAGCTGGCCCATCTCGGCGATGGCTTCGGCAGGGAAACGATGCTCGCGGTCCCAGTCAGCGGCGAAGGGTTTCAGCCGTTCCTGGGCGAACTGGCGGGCCATGTCACGGATAAGGATGTCTTCTTCTTTTGGCAGCATGGCTGGCTCCGATGATGCGGTTCGATCACTCCCTGGGAGGCGCTTTAGCGGCGACAGTCGCGGCTGAAGCCCCTCCCACAGGTTAAGTACGTGGATACTCAGTACAGCTCGATGGCTACAGCAGTGGCCTCACCGCCGCCAATGCACACGGAGGCCAGGCCGCGCTTTAGATCACGCTGCTGTAACGCTGCCAACAGGGTCACTAGTATGCGCGCGCCAGATGCGCCAATGGGATGGCCCAAGGCGCACGCGCCGCCGTTTACATTGAGTTTGGCGTGATCGATGCCCAATTCACGCATGGCCACCATGGGCACTACGGCGAACGCCTCGTTGATCTCGAACAGATCGACCGTCTCCAGTGGCCATTCGATACGCGCCAACAAACGCTGGATCGCCGCCACCGGGGCGGTAGTGAACAGATTCGGCGCCTGGGCGTGGCCAGCATGACCGACGATGCGCGCCAGTGGTTTCAGTCCGCGTTCCTGAGCCTCGGACAGGCGCATCAACAGCAGCGCGGCGGCGCCATCGGAAATGGAACTGGCATTGGCCGCCGTCACCGTACCCCCCTCGCGAAACGCCGGCTTTAGACCGGGAATCTTTTCCGGGCGAGCCTTGGGCGGCTGCTCATCGGTGCTGACCTGACGCCGTTCACGCCCCTGCGGCGCCTCCACGGCGACGATCTCACTGGAGAAACTTCCGTCCGTTATCGCCTGCTGGGCGCGACGCAGCGACTCCAGGGCATAGGCGTCCTGCTCCTCACGACTGAAGCGATACTGCTGCGCACAATCCTCGGCGAAGGTGCCCATCAACCGACCACGCTCGTAGGCGTCCTCCAGACCGTCGAGGAACATATGGTCGAGCACCTGGCCATGCCCCATGCGATAGCCACTGCGGGCACGCGCCAGGAGGTAGGGCGCGTTGGACATGCTCTCCATACCGCCGGCCACCAGCACATCGGCGCTGCCGGCGAGCAACTGGTCATGACCAAGCATCAGTGCCTGCATACCGGAGCCACACATCTTGTTCAGCGTGGTGCATTGAGCGGCCTGGCTCAGCCCTGCGCCCAACGCCGCCTGGCGCGCGGGTGCCTGACCCTGGCCAGCCTGCAACACGCAGCCCATCAGCACCGTGTCCACTGCCTCAGCCGCGAGCCCGGCACGATCGAGGGTCGAGCGGATGGCAGCGGCGCCCAGTTCGGCCGCCGTAAGGCCGGCCAGATCACCAAGGAAGCCGCCCATGGGCGTGCGCACTGCACTGACGATGACGACGGGGTCGAGTTGCTGGTTCATGAGTTTCACCTTCTGATCTGCGTTATTCCCGGATCGCGTCCGGGCCATGTTCTGGCGGTAGGAGCGGGTTCAGCCGCGAAGGCTGCGTCATTTATCTCGCGGCTGAAGCCGCTCCCACAAAAGCTAGAGCCCGCTACTTAGCCGCCATGCGCAGCGCGCCATCGAGACGGATCACTTCGCCATTGAGCATGGTGTTCTCGACGATATGCCGCACCAGTGCGGCGTATTCGTCGGGCCGCCCCAAGCGCGGCGGGAACGGCACATTGGCCGCCAGCGAATCACGCACCTCCTGGGACATACCGGCCATCATTGGCGTCTCGAACACACCGGGGGCAATGCACATCACACGGATACCCGAACGCGCCAAGTCACGCGCTGCCGGCAGCGTCAGTGCGGCGACGCCACCCTTGGACGCGGCATAGGCAGCCTGGCCCATCTGCCCATCGAACGCCGCCACCGACGCGGTATTGATGATGACCCCACGCTCGCCCTCAACGTTCGGCGCGTTCTGCGCCATGGCCTCGGCAGCCAGGCGCAACAGGTTGAAGCTGCCGATCAGGTTGACCTCGACAGTGCGGCGGAAACTGTCCAGACCATGAGCACCGTTGCGACCCAACACTTTCTCGGCTGGCGCGACGCCGGCGCAATTGACCAACCCGTGCAGGGCGCCGAAAGCCTCAAGACCCTGCACCACTGCAGCGCGGCCATCCTCTTCGCGAGTGATATCGGCGCGCACGAAACGGGCGTTGGCGCCCAGCTCGGCAAGGGCCTGCTGGCCTGCCTCGGCGTTGATATCCAGCAGCACCGTCTTACCGCCCTGCCTGACCAGTTCGCGGGCGGTGGCCAGGCCAAGACCAGAGGCGCCGCCGCTGATCAGGAATACGGATTCGTCGATACGCATGCTCAACCTCTGTGATTGTTGTGGAGTGAGATTGACAGGCAGATTTGCACAGGTTTACGTTAACGTAAAGGTAAACGAGCACTGACCATGGCAACCACTTACTCCATCTCCGATCTGGCTCGCGAACTAGACATCACCACCCGCGCCATCCGCTTCTATGAGGAGCAAGGCATGCTCGCGCCGGAGCGGCGCGGCCAGGAGCGCATCTACAGCGCCAAGGACAAGGTGACGCTGAAACTCATCCTGCGCGGCAAGCGCATCGGCTTCTCACTGGCTGAATGCCGCGAGCTGATCGAGCTCTACGACCCGGAAACCGGCAGCCGCAAGCAGCTGGAGACCTTCATGGGCAAGATCGCCGAACGCCGTCTGCAGCTTGAACAACAGTTACTGGATATCCAGCAGATGCAGCTGGAACTGGATACCGCCGAGGAGCGCTGCCTCGCGGCCCTCGCCGAAACGACCGCGTAATCGCCCCCACGACAAGAACAACAGCAGGTGACCCCATGAGCTACCCCACCCTCAACTTCGGCCTCGGTGAAACCCTCGACATGCTGCGCGACTCGGTACACCAGTTCGCCCAGGCCGAGCTGGCACCGCGCGCCGCGCAGATCGACCGCGACAACGAGTTCCCCATAGACATGTGGCGCAAGTTCGGTGACATGGGCCTGCTCGGCATGACGGTCAAGGAGGAGTACGGCGGCACCGACATGGGCTACCTGGCGCATGTGCTGGCCATGGAAGAAATCAGCCGTGCCTCGGCGTCGGTGGGGCTGTCCTACGGTGCGCACTCCAACCTGTGCGTCAACCAGATTCACAAGAACGGCAGCGAGGCGCAGAAGCACAAGTACCTGCCCAAGCTGTGCTCCGGCGAACACATCGGCGCCCTGGCCATGAGCGAGCCCAACGCCGGCTCCGACGTGGTGTCGATGAAGCTGCGTGCGGAAAAGCGCGGCGACCGCTACGTGCTCAACGGCAACAAGATGTGGATTACCAACGGCCCCGATGCCCACACCTACGTGATCTACGCCAAGACCGACATCAACGCCGGCTCGCGTGGCATGACTGCCTTTATCGTCGAGCGCGACTTCAAGGGTTTCTCCCGCCACCAGAAGCTGGACAAGCTGGGCATGCGCGGCTCTAACACCTGCGAACTGGTGTTCGAGGACTGCGAAGTGCCCGAGGAGAATATCCTCGGCGTCGAGGGCGGCGGTGTACGCGTACTGATGAGCGGCCTGGATTTTGAGCGCACCGTACTCTCCGGCGGCCCGACCGGGATCATGAGCGCCTGCATGGACGTGGTGCTGCCCTACGTGCATGAGCGCCAGCAGTTCAAGCAATCGATCGGCGAATTCCAACTGGTGCAGGGCAAGCTGGCCGACATGTACGCCGGCATGAACGCCTCCAAGTCCTACCTGTACAACGTCGCCAAGGCCTGCGACCGCGGCGAGGAATCGCGCAAGGACGCCGCCGCGGTGATCCTCTACACCGCAGAGATGGCCACCAAGATGGCGCTCGACACCATCCAGTTACTCGGTGGCAACGGCTACACCAATGAATACCCGGCCGGGCGCCTGCTGCGTGACGCCAAGCTCTACGAAATAGGCGCCGGCACCAGCGAAATCCGCCGCATGCTGATCGGCCGCGAGCTGTTCAACGAAACCAAGTGATCCCTTCTCCCGCTGGGAGAAGGTGCCCGAAGGGCGGATGAGGGGCTTTCCCCTCACCCCACCCCTCTCCCGGAGGGGGAGGGAGCCAAGCGAAGAGGCATCCATGGCCATCCTGCACACCCAGATCAACACCCGCTCGCCGGAGTTCGCCGCCAACCAGGCGGCCATGCTCGCCCAGGTGGACGAACTGCGCGCCCTGCTCGCCCGGATCCATGAAGGCGGTGGCGCCAAGGCGCAGGAACGCCACACCTCGCGCGGCAAATTGCTGCCGCGCGAACGCATCAACCGCTTGCTCGATGCCGGCTCGCCCTTTCTCGAGATCGGCCAGCTAGCCGCCCATGAGGTGTACGGCGAAGACGTACCCGCCGCGGGGGTGATCGCCGGTATCGGCCGCGTCGAAGGCGTGGAATGCATGATCGTGGCCAACGACGCCACGGTGAAAGGCGGCTCCTATTACCCGCTGACGGTGAAGAAGCACCTGCGTGCCCAAGCCATCGCCCGCGAGAATCGCCTGCCGTGCATCTACCTGGTGGACTCCGGCGGCGCCAACCTGCCGCGTCAGGACGAGGTGTTCCCGGATCGCGAGCACTTCGGTCGCATCTTCTTCAACCAGGCCAATATGAGCGCGCTGGGCATTCCGCAGATCGCCGTGGTCATGGGCTCCTGCACCGCCGGTGGCGCCTACGTGCCGGCCATGAGCGACGAGACCATTATGGTGCGCGAACAGGCCACCATTTTCCTCGCCGGCCCGCCGCTGGTGAAGGCCGCTACCGGCGAAGTGGTTACCGCCGAGGAATTGGGCGGCGCCGATGTGCACTGCAAGATCAGCGGCGTGGCCGATCACTACGCCGAGGACGACGAACACGCCCTGGCCCTGGCCCGGCGCTGCATCGCCAACCTCAACTGGCGCAAGCTCGGCCAGCTCGACAGCCGCGCGCCCATCGCCCCGCGCTACCCGGCCGAGGAGTTGTACGGGGTGATCCCGGCCGATGCCAAGCAGCCTTTCGATGTGCGCGAGGTGATCGCGCGCATCGTCGACGACTCGCAACTGGATGAATTCAAGGCGCTGTTCGGCACCACCCTGGTCTGCGGTTTCGCCCGCATCAACGGCTACCCGGTGGCGATCCTGGCGAACAACGGCATTCTGTTCGCCGAAGCCGCACAAAAAGGTTCGCACTTCGTCGAACTGGCCTGCCAGCGCGGCATCCCGCTGCTGTTTTTGCAGAACATCACCGGCTTCATGGTGGGCAAGAAGTACGAGGAAGGCGGCATCGCCAAGCACGGCGCCAAGCTGGTCACCGCCGTGGCCTGCGCCCAGGTGCCGAAATTCACCGTGATCATCGGTGGCAGCTTCGGTGCCGGCAACTACGGCATGTGCGGCCGCGCCTACGACCCGCGCTTTTTGTGGATGTGGCCCAACGCGCGCATCGGCGTGATGGGAGCGCAGCAGGCCGCAGGCGTGCTGGTACAGGTCAAGCGCGAACAGGCGCAGCGTGCCGGCCAGCCCTACTCCGACGAAGACGAACAGCGCCTCAAACAACCCATCGTCGAGCAGTACGAGCAGCAGGCGCACGCCTTCTACTCCAGCGCCCGGCTGTGGGACGACGGCGTGATCGACCCGGCGCAGACCCGCGAGGTGCTGGCCTTGGCGCTGTCGGCCAGCCTCAACGCCCCCATCGAGCCAACCCGTTTCGGGGTGTTCCGTATGTGATGACCAACTCCCCTCTCCCGCTTGCGGGAGAGGGTCCGGGGGAGAGGGTTAAACGCTCGAAGCGCCCTCTCCCCAGCCCTCTCCCATGAATGGGAGAGGGAGCAAAAAGCAGATTCCGGAATTGACCATGACCGACTTCACCACCGTACAGTTTGAGAAAGATCCACGCGGCTTCGCCACCCTGTGGCTGAACCGCCCGGAGAAAAACAACGCCTTCAACGCCGAGATGATCCGCGAGCTGATCCTCGCCCTCGACGCCGTGGGCGAAGACAAGGCCCTGCGCTTTCTCCTGCTGCGCGGCCGTGGCAAGCACTTCTCCGCCGGCGCCGACCTGGCCTGGATGCAACACGCGGCCACTCTGGATTACAACGCCAACCTGAGTGATGCCCGCGAGCTGGCCGAGCTGATGTACAACCTGCATGGCCTGAAGATCCCCACCCTGGCCGTCGTCCAGGGCGTGGCCTTCGGCGGTGCGGTGGGCCTGGCCAGCTGCTGCGACATGGCCATCGGTAGCGAAGACGCGCTGTTCTCGCTGTCCGAGGTACGCATCGGCCTGGCGCCAGCAGTGATCAGCCCCTTCGTCGTGCAGGCCATCGGCGAGCGCGCCGCCAAGCGCTACGCGCTCACCGCCGAGCGCTTCGATGGCAAACGTGCCCGCGAACTGGGCCTGCTTGCCGAATGCTTCACAGCCGCTGAGCTGGATGCTCAGGTCGAAGCCTGGGTGGCCAACCTGTTGCACAACAGCCCGCAAGCCATGCGCGCCAGCAAGGATCTGCTGCGCGAAGTCGGCAGCGGCGAATTGACCCCGGCCCTGCGTCGTTACACGGAAAATGCCATCGCCCGTCTGCGCGTCAGCCCAGAGGGCCAGGAAGGCCTGCGCGCGTTCCTGGAAAAACGCCAACCCACCTGGCAGGAGCAATGACCATGATTGATACCTTGCTGGTCGCCAACCGTGGCGAGATCGCCTGCCGCGTGATGCGCACGGCCAAGGCCATGGGCATAAGTACCGTTGCCGTGCACAGCGCCATTGATGCCAATGCACGACATGTGCGCGAGGCCGACATGGCGGTGAATCTCGGCGGCGCCAAACCCGGTGAAAGCTACCTGCTGATCGACAAGATCATCGCGGCCGCCAAGGCCAGCGGCGCGCAAGCTATTCACCCGGGCTACGGCTTTCTCTCGGAGAACGCCGGCTTCGCCCGCGCCATCGAGCAGGCCGGGCTGATCTTTCTCGGCCCGCCCGCCCCGGCCATCGACGCCATGGGCAGCAAGTCGGCGGCCAAGTCGCTGATGGAGGCTGCCGGCGTGCCGCTGGTGCCGGGCTATCACGGTGACAAGCAGGATCTCGACACCTTTCGCGAGGCCGCCGCGCGCATCGGCTACCCGGTGTTGCTCAAGGCTGCTGCTGGCGGCGGTGGCAAGGGCATGAAGGTGGCCGAATCGGAGGCGCTGCTCGCCGAGACGCTAGAATCCGCCCAGCGCGAAGCGCAGTCGGCCTTCGGCGACTCGCGCATGCTAGTGGAGAAATACGTACTCAAGCCGCGTCACGTGGAGATTCAGGTGTTCGCCGACCAGCACGGCAACTGCCTGTACCTCAACGAACGCGATTGCTCGATCCAGCGTCGCCATCAGAAAGTGGTGGAAGAAGCGCCGGCACCGGGCCTGAGCCCCGAGCTGCGACGTGCCATGGGCGAAGCGGCGGTCAAGGCGGCGCAGGCTATCGGCTATGTCGGCGCCGGCACCGTGGAATTTCTGCTGGATGAGCGCGGCGACTTCTTCTTCATGGAGATGAACACCCGCCTGCAGGTCGAGCACCCGGTCACCGAGGCCATCACCGGGCTCGATCTGGTGGCCTGGCAGATTCGCGTCGCCCGTGGCGAGCCGCTGCCGATCAGCCAACAGCAGGTGCCGCTGAACGGCCACGCCATCGAGGTGCGGTTGTACGCCGAAGACCCGGATCACGATTTTCTCCCGGCCACCGGCACCCTGGCGTTGTACCGCGAGGCCGCCAGCGCTGAAGGCCGGCGTATCGATAGTGGCGTGGCCGAGGGCGACAGCGTTTCGCCCTTCTACGACCCGATGCTGGGCAAGCTGATTGCCTGGGGCGAGAACCGCGAGCAGGCGCGCCTGCGCCTACTGGCTATGCTCGACGACACCTTGGTCGGCGGGGTGAAGACCAACCTGGCGTTTCTGCGCCGTATCCTCGCCCACCCGGCGTTCGCCGCGTGCGAACTGGATACGGGCTTTATCCCGCGTCATCAGCAGCAGTTGCTGCCCGCCCCAGGCGAACTGCCGGAGGCCTTCTGGCAACTCGCAGCCGACGCCTGGGTGCAGAGCGAAGCACCACTGCAGCGCGCGGACGACAGCCACTCGCCCTGGGCAGCCCGCAGTGGTTGGCGTGCCGGCGGTGCAGCGGAAATCGAATTGCACCTGAGCTGCCAGGGCGAAAACCGTAAGGTACATGCCACTCACCATGCCCGCTTGCAAGACGAAGAGCTGCTGACCGACATCGACGGCACGCGCCAGCGTCTGCGCGCCATTCGTAAAGGCGAAACCCTCTACCTGCAATGGCAAGGCGAGCTGCACGCGATCACCCGCTTCGACCCGATTGCCGCTGCCGAAGCCAGCCATGCCCAGCAAGGCGGCCTCAGTGCACCGATGAACGGTAGCATCGTCCGCGTACTGGTCGAGCCCGGCCAGGCGGTCGAGGTCGGCACTGCCCTGGTGGTGCTGGAAGCGATGAAAATGGAGCACAGCATCCGCGCGCCGCAAGCCGGGACGGTCAAGGCGCTGTATTGCCAAGAAGGGGAAATGGTCAGCGAAGGCACGGTGCTGGTGGAGTTAGAACCGTAGGTCGGGTGCAACCCGCCAGATGGTGTAGACGGGTTGCACCCGCCTTACGACGCCGTGCCGCAGACGGCGCACCCTACGATGAATACGAGGACAACCGATGAACCTGCCCAAAACCGTACGCATGGTGGAAGTCGGCCCACGCGACGGCCTGCAGAACGAGAAGCAACCGATCAGCGTCGCCGACAAGGTACGTCTGGTCGACGGCCTCACTGCCGCCGGCCTGAGCTATGTGGAAGTGGGCAGCTTCGTCTCGCCCAAATGGGTGCCGCAAATGGCTGGCTCCGCCGAAGTGTTCGCCGGCATCCAGCGTAAACCGGGCGTTACCTACGCCGCCCTGACGCCCAATCTGAAAGGCTTCGAGGCTGCACTGGAAGCCAAGGTCGAGGAAGTGGCCGTATTCGCCGCCGCCAGCGAGGCCTTCTCACAGAAGAACATCAATTGCTCCATCGCCGAAAGCCTGCAGCGCTTCGTACCGCTGATGGAGGCGGCCAAGGCTGCCAATGTGCGCGTGCGCGGCTACGTTTCCTGCGTACTGGGTTGCCCCTACGATGGCGATATCGCGCCGGAGCAGGTCGCCAGTGTCGCCCGCGAACTGTACGCAATGGGCTGCTATGAAGTGTCGCTCGGCGACACCATCGGCACCGGCACCGCCGGCAAGACGCGCGCGATGCTCGAGGTGGTCGGCCGCGACATCCCGCGCGGAAAACTCGCCGGGCATTTCCACGACACCTATGGCCAGGCCCTGGCCAATATCTACGCTAGCCTGCTCGAAGGCATCAGCGTGTTCGACTGCTCGGTCGCAGGTTTGGGCGGCTGCCCCTATGCCAAGGGCGCCACCGGTAACGTCGCCTGCGAAGACGTGCTCTACCTGCTGCAGGGCCTGGGCATCGAAACCGGTGTGGACATGGACAAGCTGATCGCTGCCGGCCAACGCATCTGCGAGGTGCTGGGCAAGGCCAACGGTTCGCGGGTAGCGCGGGCACGCCTGAGCCGATAAGCGCCGTAAAGTGGATGATGTTTTTTCGTCCACCGTTGCGAGGGGACTGGCCGGGTGACATGCGTCAACACCACGCGGCCAAAAAGGTCGGCGAAGATCGCCCACGACCAAACGGTGAAGAACACCGATATCCTTGCAAATCCGAAAAAACGCTAGAGTTGTATCGCAGCCAGGCAGAGCTGAGATACGAGCTGTAGCCATAAGCCACCAGTCAGAAAAAATCACTATACTGACGCCATTTTTTCGTCTTCAAAGCAGCTGAGTCCTGGCCAAGGCCGACTCGGCAAATGGCAAGGTGGCGGCATGAACATCATCCAGCGCAACAACGTTCAACGCTTGAAAGCGGAAACAGCCGATGCCCCGACGCTCATCTACGGCCACGGCTTCGGTTGCAATCAGGAAATGTGGAGCAAGGTCACACCAGCCTTCCGCCAGCACTGGCACCAGGTACTGTTTGACTATGTCGGCAGCGGTCGCTCCGATGCCAACGCCTTTCACCCTGCCCGCTATGCCCAGCTGGAGGGTTACGTGGACGATCTTCTGGAAGTGTGCGACGCGCTGGAACTCTCGGGTGATCTGACCTTTGTTGGCCACTCGATCAGTTGCAGCATCGGTATTCTCGCCGCCATCAGGCGCCCCGCGCTGTTCTCCCGGCTGATTCTTCTCGGCCCTTCCCCCTGTTTTCTCAACGATCCACCCGACTATCGGGGCGGGTTCGAACGCAGTGACCTGGAGGGGCTGCTGGATCTGATGGCTCATAACTATCTGGGCTGGGCCCAGCAATTCGCACCACTGGTATCAGCCGACGAGACTCCCGCAGTCACCCGGCAGCTCTCCGACAGCTTCTGCTCGACCGACCCAGTAATGGCCCATGCTTTCGCTCACGCCACCTTCTTCTCAGATATTCGTCCGGCGCTACAGTCGTGCCCGTCGCCCTGCCTGATCCTGCATCACCAGCATGACGCACTGGTTCCCACATCAGTGGCCGACTATCTGCAAAACGCACTTGCAGACAGCACCTTGGAAATGCTGGACATCAGTGGCCATTGCGCGCACATGAGCCACCCCGAACTGGTCAGTGCCGCCATGTATCGCTATTTGCAGGGAGCCAACAGCCGTGTTCTATCTTGACCGTCTGCCCTGCCCGGTTCTGGTGACCGACGGCAATGGCCGCATCAAGTATGCCAACAATGATTTCAAGCGCCTGGCAGACGCTACCCTGAGCGGCGATATGGATCAGTTCTTTCCGCCAGCCAGCCGTATATTCCTGCAAACCCATGCCTGGCCTTTGCTGCTGCGCAATGGCGAGTTCAATGAACTCTATCTGCAACTGCAGTCGGGCAGCGGGCAACTAATGCCTGTGATGACCAATGCCCGCATCAGTGAAGCCGAGGGCTCTGCCGAAGTCATCTGGCTGTTCTTCGTCGCCAAGGATCGCCAGCGTTTCGAGACGGAGCTGCTCAAGGCCCGCCAGCAGGCACAGGAAAGTGCTGCCCAACTGGCCAAGGCCAACCTGGCGCTGCAAAGCGCCTACGCGCAACTGGCCAACTACACGGTGGAAGTGGAAAGCGAGGCCGAACAGTTGGCACAACTGAGCCACAGCGACCCACTGACTGCATTGAGCAACCGCAGGGCACTGTCCCTGCATGTCGAACATTGGCTCGCCAGCGCCACGGCGCAGGCCAATGGCAGCCTGCTGTTGATCGATATCGATCATTTCAAGCAGATCAATGATCGTTTTGGCCACGCCGAGGGCGACAGGGTCCTGATAGATCTCGCTCAGCGCCTGCTGCACAGCGTACGCAGTGGCGACAGCGTCGCGCGCTACGGCGGTGAGGAGTTTGCGATCTGGTTACCCGACGCTGAGCTGGATGAAGCCAGCGATATTGCCCAGCGCGTGCATGAGCAGATCAGAACCCTGCAGGTTGCCAATGAAACGGTCACGGTGAGCATTGGCATTGCCTGCCTGCAACCTTGTGAACGCTACCTGACACAGTTGCTGGCAGCCGCCGACAGGGCACTGTACGAGGCCAAAGCCCAGGGCAGGAATCGCAGCGTCCGCCATGAGTAAGCCGCGTGCGCCGGGTCAAGGTGCACAACGCCAATGCCCTCTACACTTCAGGTCACACTGACAGCGGAACGTTAGCCGTGCACAACCTCTACCGCATACTCGCCGCCGCGCTCTTCGCCACCGCAGCATCGGCTGACGAGCCGGTGAAACTGTACATGCCGGACGCACCACCCCTGACGCTGCACCAATACGAGGGCGGTCATGGCATGGTCGGCGATGTCACCCTGGCGGCTCTGGCCAGGCTCGGCAAGCTGACTGAAATCGTTGCCGAACCCTGGCCACGCGCCCAGGCCAGTGTGGCCAGAGGCCGCAACATGCTGATCATTCCCCTGTCGCGCACGCCCGAACGCGAGGAGCTGTACACCTGGATCACGCTGGTCATGGAACTGGAGCGTGCCTTCTTCAGCCTCGACGAGCCCGTGACGAGCTTCGCCGAGGCCCGTCAGCGTTACCGTCGCATCGGAGTTGGCCTGGGCACTGCGCAGATCGCCATCCTCCAGCATGAAGGCTTTCGCGACGAGCAGATCGTGCAACTCACGCTGGGCGAGAACCCCGTCCACCTGCTGAATCTGGGGCGTATCGACGCCTGGTTCACCGGTGTACCGGAGGCGCTGTATATCTGGGAAGGTTCGAATTATCGCCAGCAGAATCTGCGCCGAAGCCCGACGCTGGCCAGTACCGGCCTCTATCTGAGCTGCTCGAAGGAATGCGATGCGCGACTGGTCGAAGACTTGCGCAGTGCCATCGCCGAACTCGAACAGGAAGGTATCAGCCAGCGCCTGCGTCAGGCCTATCTGCCGCTGCAGCCTGATCCTTGACGATCTGGCTGCCTGCCAGGCCCTGTTCTTTGCGCGATCCGTCAAATACCCTGCCGCCCCGGATCTTCTGGCAACTGCTCCTGCTCGATATCCTCCAGCTTCAGTTCCAGCCCCCAATCACCGGCTGCAGCACTTTTCGCTGCAACGGGCTGCGCCGCAGGGGCAGCAGCTACTGCATGTGCAGGCCGTGCGTTGGTCGGGTTGTCGCGATGCAGCTTGAGTTTCAGGCGCACGTTGTTCGCCGAGTCGGCGTTCTTCACCGCCTCTTCCTCGTCGATTGCACCTTCGTGCACCAGATCGATCAGCGCCTGGTCGAAAGTCTGCATGCCGAGGTTCTTGGACTTCTCCATGATTTCCTTCAGCTCGGAAAACTCGTTGCGCTTGATCAGGTCGCGCACCGTCGGCGTGCCGAGCATCACCTCCACCGCCGCGCGGCGCTTGCCATCGACGGTCTTGACCAGACGCTGGGAGACGAACGCCTTGAGGTTGTTGCCCAGGTCGTTGAGCAACTGCGGGCGGCGGTCTTCCGGGAAGAAGTTGATGATGCGGTCCAGCGCCTGGTTGGCGTTATTGGCATGCAACGTGGAGATCGCCAGATGGCCGGTGTCGGCAAAGGCCAGGGCGTGCTCCATGGTTTCACGGTCGCGGATCTCACCGATCAGAATCACGTCCGGCGCCTGGCGCAGGGTGTTCTTCAATGCCGCATGGAAGCTGCGGGTATCCACGCCCACCTCACGCTGATTGATGATCGACTTCTTGTGCCGGTGCACGTACTCCACCGGGTCTTCGATGGTGATGATGTGGCCGCCGCTGTTGCGGTTGCGGTAGTCGATCAGCGCCGCCAGGGAGGTCGACTTGCCTGAACCGGTGCCGCCAACGAACAGCACCAGGCCGCGCTTTTCCATTACGGTGCTGAGCAGCACCTCGGGCAGTTTCAGGTCTTCGAAGCGAGGAATATCCAGCTTGATGTTGCGCGCGACGATGGACACCTCGTTGCGCTGTTTGAAGATGTTGATGCGAAAACGCCCGACGCCAGCCAGGGAAATCGCCAGATTCATCTCCAGTTCTCGCTCGAACTCCTCGCGCTGCGCGTTATCCATGATCGAATCGGCAATGGCCGCCACATCGCCCGCCTTCATCGGCTCCTGGCTCAGCGCCTTGAGCACGCCATTGAACTTCGCGCAGGGCGGCGCGCCGGTGGACAGATAGAGATCAGAACCATCCTGAGTGGACAGGATTTTCAGCATTGCTTGGAGATCCATGGCGGCGTTTCCGTGAGCGCGATTGAAATACCATAGGCCATGATTCGCCCGCATCGCGGATGACGCATAGCCCACAAAATTGACGCCATTCTGCTGGCGCAATGAATGCTGGCACAATAGCGCCCTGACAGATTTGAGGAACCCATCAATGGCAAAGGCAATGGCCCGCCACATCCTGGTCAAGACCGAAGCGGAAGCCGCCGCGCTGAAAAAGCGTATCGCGGCCGGCGAGGCCTTCGACGTACTGGCGCGCAAGCATTCCACCTGCCCTTCCGGCAAGAAAGGCGGCGATCTTGGTGAAGTGCGTCCCGGGCAGATGGTGCGGGCGGTCGATCAGGTGATCTTCAAGAAGCCGCTGCGTGAAGTGCACGGCCCGGTGAAGACCCAGTTCGGCTACCACCTGATCCAGGTGTTCTATCGCGACTGAGGTTCGCTCAGGCGCTCGACGCGCCGACGGTGCGCCGTTGCCCTGTGCAAAGGCGGCATGAGCACTACCGCCGCGCCTTATAGCCTGTGCGGGTAGCCTGGCACAGGCGCGTGCTCGGCCATCAGCGCCACCACCCAATCGATGAACACCCGCAGCTTGGCGCTGACATGTCGGTTCGGCGGGAAGGCCAGATACATTGGCATCGGCTTCATCTGCCAGTCCTCGAACAGGCGCACCAGCTCGCCGCTGGTCAGGTGTGGTTTGGCCATATAGTGCGGTAGCCAGAGCATCCCCAAACCTGCCAGCCCCGCGGCCAGGTAGGCATTACCATCGTCTACGATCAACAGCGGACGGCCCTGGGCTTCGATTCGCTCCTCGTCGCGCCACATGGCATGGGGCAAAGCCTTGCCAGTGCGAGACCAGAGAAAGCCCACCGTATGATGACCAGCCGCCTCCAGCTCGCGCGGATGTGTCGGCGTGCCGGCGCGTTGCAAGTAGCCCGGCGTGGCATAGATACCGAGCTGCAGATCGCCGACATGCCGCGCGATCAGCGACTGATCGGTGATCTCGCCACCGCGCACCACGCAGTCGACGTTCTCGCCGATGATGTCGATGATTCGGTCGCTCACGCCCAGAGTCAGCTGGATTTCCGGATAACGCGCATAGAACGCCGGCAAGGCCGGAATCAGCAGCATGCGCGCGAAGGGGCTGGGCACGTCCACGCGCAGGCGACCGCGCGGCACCATCGAAGCACTGGACAAGCTGGTTTCGGCGTCGTCGACATCGGCCAGCAGACGCACCACACGCTCGTAGTAGGCCGCTCCGTCAGCGGTGACGTTGACCTTGCGCGTGGTGCGGTTGAGCAGGCGTACGCGCAGCCGCGCCTCCAGTTGCTGCACGAGTTGGGTCACGCTGGTCTTGCTCATGTGTAGGGTGGCTGCTGCCTTGGTGAAACTGCCGGTTTCCACCACCCGGGCGAAGGCCTGCATCGCATCGAAACGATCCATCTCACGTATCTCTCAGCCATTGATTGTTTGGATTTTACAAACAGTCATGATCAGAGTTGCACGTTTAACCAGCGCGGCGTCACTCCTAAAGTGCGGCTATCGATAACAGCGGGCAGCACTGGCCCCCGATGGAGTCAACCATGAGTAGCAAACGTGATGTGGTTTTCCCAGCCGACCGCCATGACCTGTACGAACTTCATCGCTATTCGCCAGCGATTCGTTCCAACGGTTTTCTGTTCGTATCCGGCCAGGTCGGCAGCCGCAAGGACGGCTCGCCCGAGCCTGATCTGAATGAACAGGTGCGCCTGGCCTTCGCCAACCTCAATGCGATACTCGCGGAGGCTGGCAGCAGCTTCGAAGACGTGGTCGACACCACTATTTTCATGGTCAACCCGCACACCGAATTCGAAACCATCTGGGAAGTGGCAGCTGATTACTGGGGCGAAGCACCCTACCCGACGGTGACCGCTATCGGTGTCACCTGGCTGTCCGGCTTCGTCTTCGAGATCAAGGTGATCGCCAAGCTGCCGGAATGAGCGGAGGTTGCGCCCCTGCAGACGAGGGGCGCGGCATGAGGTTCAGAGGTGAGTAAAGACGCGCTCGGCTGGCAGACGCGACTTCGGCAGCGCGGCATTGAAATCGCTGTCGCTGTGATACCCCAGCGCCACTGCGACCATACTGCTCAGCCCCTGAGCGGCCAGCCCCAGCTCCTCATCCAGCGCCTCGCGGTCGATGCCCTCCATCGGCGTGGCATCCACACCTTTGGCAGCAGCGCCCAGGAGCAAGGTACCGAGCGCCAGATAAGCCTGTTTCTCCGCCCAGTGCGGGATATCGCCCAGGCCGCGGTGCAGTTCGACGTAGCTGCTGCGGGTGTTGTGCTGAGTAGTGCGCGCCGCGTCATCGCGGAAGCGGCCATCGTCAGCTTCCTGCTGCAGCACATCAGCCAGATAGGCATCGTCGAGGTCGCGGCGGGCGCAAATCAGGATCACATGCGAGGCGTTGAGGATCTTCGGCTGGTTGTAGGCGAAGCCGCCCTGAGCGCCCTTGGCCAGGCGCGCCTTGCCTTCGGCAGTGCTCGCCACTACGAAATGCCAGGGCTGCGAATTGACCGAAGACGGCGACAGACGCAACAACTCCAGCAGCTCGTCGACAATCGCCTGATCCACCTGGCGGCTCGCATCGTAAGCCTTGGTGGTGTAACGCTGACGCGCGAAGGAAACGGGGCTCATGAACACACTCCTGACTCAATGGATGACGCAAAATGGACGCCAGTCTGCAGCATGCGTGCGCATGAAAAAAGCAGGCAAAGCCGCTATGAGTTTCAAATAAGAAATGAAAAGCTGGTAGGTGCCGGCGTTCGACCTGCCGGAAGGCAGCTCCCTGCTGACTTCGCCCTCGCTTTGCTACCGCCAGGCCTTCTGTGCTGGGCCAAGCCAGTGAACTGGCCACCCCAAGCATCGCCCTAGCCCCCAACGTCAGGACACCGAACGTTACGCAGAGGCGCTTGAGCAAGCGGGCTCCTTACTATCCGGTGACTGGCTGGCCGGGCTTAAGCGTTGAAGCTAATAGTTCCAACCATACTTCAATCCCTGCCTCGCCTATATTTGAGGACTGTTAGCCCATGAAAAGCTGGCTGGCTCCAAAGCGCTTACCCGGCGCCACGATCTGCTCCTGAGCGGTCACCAGCGGCAGATCGCGCGCGCCTTCGGCGGTCTGCTCGACCAGCGCGTAGAGCGTTGCCGTGGCCAGCTCCAGTGCCTGCGGCAGCGCCTGTCCGGCCAACAGCCGGCCCAGCAGCGTGGCCGAGAACACATCGCCCATGCCATTGGGCAATGGGTGCAGCGCCAGGCGTAGGGTGGTCACCAGCCAGGCACCCTCTCCGTTCACCGCCAGCGTACCCAGCTCGCTGTCAGGAATATCCGGCGTGGCCAGGCTAGTGACGATCACCACATCCGGGCCACGACCACGCAACTGCCGGGCGACCTTCACCGCCTCCTGTAGATTGGCCGGTTTAGAGCCGGTGAGCAGCTCGAACTCAAACTGGTTAGGCGTGATGATGTTGGCAAAAGGAATCGCCTGGTCGCGAAGAAAATCGGGAATCGCCGGATTGACGAACACGCCGCGCCCGACGTCGCCCATCACCGGATCGCACAGGTAGCGAACCGCCGGGTTGTGTTGGCGGATCTCGCCCACCGCCTCGAGAATCACCCGCCCGGTATCGGCATCACCGAGATAACCAGAAAGCACCGCCGACAACCGCGGCAGCACACCGCGCTCACGCAGCCCGAGCAGCACCTCGCGTACATGCTCGGCGCCGAACACCTGGCCGCGAAACTGGCCGTAGCCGGTGTGATTAGAGAACTGCACGGTGTGAATCGGCAGCACCTCGAAGCCCAGCCGCTGCAGCGGGAAAACCGCAGCGGCATTGCCGACATGGCCCCAGGCAACGTGCGACTGAATGGACAGAACGAGGGACGGTAGCTTAGCGCTCATGAAGGTCTCGGGTGGTTGGGTACAGCGAAACGGAGATTATTCGTCAAGCCACGCGGCCCTGTCACGCCTGGGCCGCCACGACACAACCCGCTACCGTACTTGCTCGCAATACTGGCATATAGCCGCACGAGCCGCGTTATCATGCCCGCGCCAGCGTTCGGCATGAGCACAAGGAGCAGTAGATGAGCGATTCGCGCCAAGCGGCGTTTGCCCGGGAATGCGACCTGATCATGAAAGGCGGCATCACCAGTGGCATCGTCTACCCGCTGGCCATCACCGAGATCGCCAAGGCGTTTCGTCTGCGCAGCATCGGCGGCACCAGTGCCGGCGCCATCGCTGCAGCGGCAGCAGCAGCGGCCGAGCTGGGCCGCCAACGCTATCAGCAGGGTGAGTTGAGCAACGACCCGGCCGGCTTCGCGACAATCGAACGACTGCCCCAACACCTCTGCGTGCCCGCCGCCAATGGCCATGGCACCAAGCTGCTGGCGCTGTTCAAGCCGGCCCCGGCAGTACGCCCCCTGTTCGATACCTTCATCGCCATTCTCGAGGCCAAGGGAAAAGGCCCCTGGGCGCGGTTGTTCGCGCCATTGAAAGTCATGCTCCTGCGCCACAAGCTCGCCGCCCTGGTCGGCGCGATGCTGGCAGGCGGGCCGCTGTGGTGGAGCGCCATCAATAGCGCCAGCGCGCTGGTCTGGCTCTGGGTGCTGCTGTTCGCCGCACTGGGTGGGGTCGCAGCCGTGCTCGGACGCATGGTCATGGTGGCATTGCGCGAATTGCCGGCGAACGGTTTCGGCCTGTGCAGCGGCATGCCAACGGCCGATGACGACGCCCCGGATGAAGCCCTGACCACCTGGCTGGCCCAGTACTTCGACCAGCTCAGCGGCCAACACGACTACTGTGCCGGCCAGGCCGACGCTATCGAATGCGAGCGCCCCCTGACCTTTGGCGATCTGCGTCGCCATGGCATCGACCTGCAGGTGATGACTACCTGCCTGCCCTGCGCGGCTTCCTCGCCCTGCTCAGCAACGTTGCCAAGGACTGGAACCACGAAACCCTGTCGCTGATGCCCGGCTTTCGCGACCGTATCGGCCTGATCCAGCTGACCCGCGAAGAAGGCGGCCTCAACCTGACCATGCCCACCGAGCACATCGAACGGCTGACCCGTTACGGACGTGAAGCCGGCCAGCAGTTCGTCCTGCGCTTCGGCGACCCGCAGCACTGGCAGCCCGGCGCCCAGGCATCGCCGATGAACTGGGAGAACCACCAGATCATTCGCCTGCGCCTGCAACTGGCCAGCGTCTCTGAACAACTACAGAGCCTGGAAAGAGCCTGCCGCGAACTGCACGGCACCGAGCAGGACTACCAGCGCTTCTTCAACGCCGACGCCAGGCGCTACAGCTACCCCTTCAAAGGCCTGCATGACCTGGAGCAGGACCCGGATACCGGCCTGTATCGCACCCTGGCCGGCCTGGCGCAGGCCATGCTGGGCAAGCTGCGGGAGATCGCCCAGATGATCGAACAGCACCCGGACAGTCACCCGGCGATCGACGCCCCCAAACCCACGCCTGAACTCAAGCTGCGGCCGCGCCTGTAAGGCGCCAGCAAACGACAAGGCTGGGGTGATCAACTACCCGGATGGGCATAGGCCTCTTCGAAGAAATAATCCTTCCAGGACGCCGCCTTGTTCTTCAGCACACCCAGCTCATGCAGCTTCTCGGCATAGATGAAAGTGCGCTGCGGCGAGATGGTGAAGTCGTTTTCCGGGTCCTCGATGATCTTCTTTACGAAGTCCAGCGGCAGCTTGGAGTTCTCCACGCGAATGTACGTCTCGGCGGCTGCGGCCTTGTCTGCCTTGATGATCTGCTCGGCTTCCACCAGCGCGTCATAGAAGGCCTTGTAGGTCTTGGGGTTCTCGTCGTGGAATTTCTCGGTGGCGTAGAGCACGTTGAACGTGGCCTGGCCGCCGAGGATGTCGTAGCTGCTGATCAGCTTGTGCACCTTGGGGTTCTCCAGCGCCTGGTACTGGAACGGCGGGCTGGAGAAATGCGCGGTGATTTCCGAGCCACCCTTGATCAGCGCCGCGGTGGCGTCCGGGTGCGGCAGGCTGACGGAGATATTGTCGAAGCGCTGGAAGTTATCCTTGCCATAGCGCTTGGCGGCCTCGAGCTGCAGAGTACGCGACTGGAAGCCGACACCGGCTGCCGGCACGGCAAGACGATCCTTCTCGGACAGGTCGTCCAGCGACTTGACGTCTTCACGGTTGCTCAACACATAGCCCGGCAGTGAGCCCAACGCTGCCACCGCTTTTACGTTCTGCCGCCCATGGCTGCGATCCCACACGGTAAGCATCGGCGGCACACCCGCCGAGACCACGTCGATGGCGCCGGCCAGCAGCGCCTCGTTCATCGCGGTGGCGCCGGAAATGGTGCGCCATTCGACTTCGATCTTGTCCAGGCCCTGGGCCTTGGCATGCTTCTCGATCAGTTGCTGGTCCTTGACCACGTGCAACACCAGGTAACCGATGCCGAACTGCTGAGCGATGCTGATCGTGCCTTCGGCCTGCGCAGCCAGCGGAGTTGCCAATGCGCCGAGCAGGCCCAAGGCGGCGGCCAGACGGCCGAATTTGAAGGTGTTGGTCATGGTGTAGTTCTCGTTATGTGATCAGTGAGTTGGTCTTGTAGGGTGGGCCGGGCGGCGATCCGCTTCAGCCCACCAACTGGGTACGCCGCTGGTGGGCTCAACGCTGCATCCCCCAGCGCTTGACGGTCACCCGCTCGACCGTGGCGAACACCAGGTTCTCCACCAGCAGGCCGATCAGAATCACCGCAGCCAGGCCGGCGAAGACCTTGTCGGTGTACAGCTCGTTGCGGTTCTGGAAGATGTACCAACCCAGACCGCCCTTGCCGCTGGAGGCGCCGAACACCAGCTCGGCGGCGATCAAGGTGCGCCAGGCGAAGGCCCAGCCGATCTTCAGACCCGAGAGGATCGACGGCAGCGCAGCCGGGATCAGGATGAACAGCACGAAGCGCAGCCCTCTGAGGCCGTAGTTGCGCCCGGCCATGCGCTGGGTCTCGGAGACGCCGAGAAAACCGGCGTAGGTATTCAGCGCCAGCGCCCAGAGCACCGAATGCACCAGCACGAAGATCAGGCTGTTCTCGCCCAGGCCGAACCACAGCAGCGACAGCGGCAGCAGCGCGATGGCCGGCAGCGGGTTGAACATCGAGGTCAGCGTCGACAGCAGGTCGCGGCCCAGTTGGGTCGACACCGCCAGGGTGGTGAGCAGGAAGGCCAGGCCGATGCCGAGCAGATAGCCCTTGATCAGCACCGACAGCGAGATCGCCACCTTCTCCAGCAGCTCGCCACTGCCGATGCCCTCGACGAAGGCCTTGGCCGTCTGCACGAAGCTGGGCAACAGCAGGTCGTTGCCCTGATAACGTGCCGCCAGCTCCCAGATCAGCGCCAACACCAGCAGGATCAGCGTCTTGCGCAGCCAGCCCTGTTGCCACAGGCGCTGCAGCAACGGCAGCTCACGTTCCAGCTTGAGATCCGGCAGCGGCTGCAGAGCAATTTCGTAATCGTCTCGGCGTGCGGGGGAAAGACTCATGGTGCACGCTCCTCAGTAGGCAATGCGGATGTCATGGAAGCCCAGCTCGGCAGCGGCGCGTGCGCCCTCCTCGCTGTCCTCCTCGAACAACAGGTGATGGATGCGTTGCGCGGTCTGCTGGAACGCTGTACCACCCAGGCTGTGCAGGTCGAACTGATGGCTGCCCACCTCCGCCCGCACCCGTCCCGGATGTGGCGACAGCAGCAGAATGCGGTTGCCGACGATCAGCGCCTCCTCGATGGAGTGAGTGACGAACAACAAGGTGAAGCGCACCTCCTCCCAAAGTTGCAGCAGCTCCTCCTGCATCTTGCGGCGGGTCAACGCGTCGAGCGCGGCGAAGGGCTCGTCCATCAGCAAGATCTTCGGCTGCATGGCCAGCGCCCGGGCAATCGCCACGCGTGCCTTCATGCCGCCGGACAGGGTGTGCGGGTAGGCGTCGGCGAAGGCCGCCAGGCCGACCTTCTCCAGATAGTGCAGCGCCCGTTCTTCGGCCTCGCGACGGCCCAGGGTGCGCGACGCCAACAGCGGAAACATGACGTTCTGCTTCACCGTTTTCCACGCCGGCAACTGGTCGAACTCCTGAAACACCACGATGCGATCAGGACCGGGCTCGCGCACCTCGGCGCCATCGAGGCGGATGCTGCCGCCAATCGGCTCGATGAAACCGGCGACGGCCTTGAGCAGCGTGGACTTACCGCAGCCCGAAGGGCCAAGCAGCACGAAACGATCGGCGCGATCCACCTCGAAGCTGACTTCGTGGGTGGCGCGCACCACGCGCTGCGGAGTGCGGTATTCGAGGCTGACCTTGTCCACCTGCAAAACGGTGTCGAAAGTCGTGGCGGTTGACTGTGGGTTGCTGGCCGTGTGGCCTTGCAAGGGGGCATTCATGGGGTTCAGCTTCCTTGGCCAATGGCGGCGTCTTCGAAGAAGTAATCCTGCCAGGAGGTGGGCTTGTTCTTGATCGCGCCGACGCGCTGGAGGAATTCGGCCAACGGGTAGGTGTTGGTCGGCGTCACGCTGAACTGGAATTGCTCGTTATCGATGATCTTCAGTAGATCCTCACGGCTGATCTTGGCGCCGGTCACGCGGATGTAGGTGTCGGCGGCCGCGCCCTTGTAGTTCTGGGCGAAGTCGGCAGCCTCAGCCAGTGCAGCGACGAAGGCCTTATAGGTCTTGGGGTTGTCGTTGCGGAATTTCTCGGTGGCATAGAGCACGGTCGGCGAGTTCGGGCCGAGCAGCTTGTAGGTGTCGAGCACCACATGCACATTGGGGTTCTCCAGCGCCTGGTTCTGGAACGGCGGATTGGAGAAGTGCCCGGTCAGCTCGGTACCGCCAGACAGCAGCGAGGCGGTGGCATCCGGGTGCGGCAGGGCCACGGTGTACTTGTCCAGACGGTCGAACTCCTTGTCGCCCCACTGTTTGGCGGCGGCGTACTGAAGGAAACGCGACTGCACCGAGACGCCCACCGCCGGCACGGCGATGCGATCCTTTTCGGTGAAATCGGCGATGGTCTTGACCTTGGGATTGTTGCTCAACAGGTAGTACGGGAAGTTGCCCAGCGAGGCCACGCCCTTGACGTTCTGCTTGCCGTGGGTGCGATCCCAGACGGTGAGCAACGGGCCAATGCCGGCACCGGCGATATCGATGGCGCCGGACAGCAGCGCATCGTTGATCGCCGCGCCGCCGGAGAGTTGTTGCCAATCGACCTTGATGTCCAGACCATCGGCCTTGCCGTGCTTCTCGATCAACTGCTGGTCACGCACCACGTTGAGCAACAGATAAACGATGCCGAACTGCTCGGCGATGCGAATCTGCCCCTCGGCATGCGCTGCCTGAGGCGCCGCCAACGAGCCTGCCAGCAGGCTCAGTGACAGACCGATACCACCGGCCAGCCGGCCAAAACGTGGAATGAAAGGAAAGCGTTTGCCTAGAGACATGGCGTGACTCCATTCGGATGCAAGCGAAAAGGAAATTAGGGTGTTGCGGTCAATCAGAACGGCACGTCGCCCTGGATCGTCGTGCGGTGCATGCGCCGGCGCAGGTGGCTGGGGCAGCCCGTGGCCAGGTGGACCAGCGCGCGGTTGTCCCAGAACACCATGTCGTGTGGCTGCCACTGGTGGCGATAGATGAACTCGGGTTTGGCGCTGTGCGCGTAGAGCTCAGCGAGGATCTGCCGGCTCTCGTCCTCGGGAACGTCGAGGATATGGGTGGTGAAGTTCTCGTTGACGAACAGGCCCTTGCGCCCGGTTTCCGGGTGAGTACGCACCACCGGGTGAACCACCGACTTGACCTCGGCCAGTTGCGCCTCGGTCAGGGTCGGGCGACGAATGCCGGCGAATACCTCATCGGCATAACGGGCCGTATAGGAATGCGCAGCGCGCTTGCCTTCGATGGCCTGGCGCAATTCGGCTGGCAGGGTTTCATAAGCCAGTTGCTGGCTGGCGAACAGCGTATCGCCGCCCTCTTCCGGCAGCTCCTGAGCCAGCAGCATGGAGCCGAGGCTGGGGAATTCCTTGTAGGACAGATCCGAATGCCAGAACTTGCCGGCATCGCCCAGACCGATCGGCTGACCGTTCTCGATGATGTTGGAGATGATGAAAATCTCCGGGTGATCGGCCAGCAGAAACTGCTTGAGCACGTGGATCTGCAGCGGGCCGAAACGGCGGCTGAAGGCGATCTGCTGCTCGGGCGTGATGCGCTGGTCACGGAATACCAGCAAGGCGTGATCGAGGTGAGCGCGATGGACACGAGCGAAGTCTTCATCGCTGAGCGGCCGGGTCAGATCAAGACCGATGATCTCGGCGCCAACGGGCGCATCGAAGGGGCGAACCTCGAATGACTGTGCCGACGCCGCGGTGGTGGTATGGGCTACTGCCGACATAGAAAACTCCATGCAAAGGCGCCAATCGGCGCATCACTTTGACCGGCCGAGGGTTCGACCATGTGTTCAGTGCGGCGCGCCGATTGGTCGGCAGGTACGCATGGAGTAGAACTCTATAGGTATAAGAAAATTATTTTAAATACCGAAAAGGCATATTCATATGACCGCCAGCGAGTCGCGCCATCAGATGCCACGCTCGCCGCAGCTATCAGGCGCTTTGTCAGTCGGGCAGTGGCTTGCGTTAGGCAGAGCGGACCGGGTCTAGACCGCAGAATCAATCTGCGAATAGCCAGCTTCGACTAGCATATAGCCGTCGCTAAGAGGGGCTGCTATCGGCCAAAAGCCGTCATTGAGTGTTGACGAAAACCGGGGCGATTCAGAGTATCTTGGACGCCGATATAGGTGGACAGGCAAGCTTTTCTCAGCGAGCGTTTATTACAGCTGCTTTGCGCATGCTTTTGTGATTCATCAAAGGACTAACTATGGATCGGTACTTAGATATCAATGGTGAGAATTTACCAAGTCCTGATGATGAAAAGTGGCTTCAAATTGAACATATCTTGCAACGTTACCGTGATGTTTGGGTAATCACTGATTCATATCCGTTCATTGCAGTCGATATGGCAAAAGTGGCTTCACACTATGCTGATTTTGGTGCTTTCGCGGTATTTTCTAGTAGTGCTCGGTTGATGCAGAACATCCGTCCTGAAGATGGATTTCGTTTTTTTTCATCAGCTCTTCTCGGCGGAGGAATTGATGCAGGGTTGAGTCGCAGTGCCGAAGTTATCGTTGAGGGTATGGCTAATCCGTCTGCGAATTGGCTTATGCGTTTCAACGATCCACTGATGATTGGAATGACTCCGTTTGGAGCCATTGGCACGCTCTACTTATTTAGTGATGCTCCGCATATTTACCAACGAACCTTCGGTGAAAATATCATTATTGATCAACACAGTCGGCCTAGTTCGCAGCATGTGGATTTCAATCCACTAGCCAATCTACTTCACAGGCTCCACTACGAGTACATATCTGGGCCACGTGATCGAACTGACCTTTCAGGGTTATCAGAATTACTCGACTCCATCTTCGTAGAAAACGAGAAGATCCTGACTGTTGCCACCATGCATCATTATGCCATACCCCCAGATGACAAGGCTTTCAACTATGTAGCGCCCAAGCTAAGTCATTATGGTCGATTGATTCATGACAGTCTTAGAACGCCTCGTATTGAGCTTTCTTTTGCGTTGCTGCACTACGAAAAAGCGTTACAGGAATTTGATTCTGTGAAGGTTTCTACCGCCAAGAACGACCTTGATCGTGTTTTTTTACATGGAGTTTATTGCGTGGTTTCTGTAGCAGCTTGCATTGAAGCTATAGCAAACAAGTTGGTTTACCTCGAAATGGGTGCTCACCCTGATAAGAACTACAAGCCGAGTGAACCACTCAAGAAGATCAATAAGGTCGCCCCTATCCTCGCTGAACGAGCTGGATCTGTCTTTGTACCATTGAGGCCTGGAAATCCGGCTTATGACGCATTAGACAAGGCACGCTTACTGCGGAATACGTTTATGCATGCTAAAGAGCATGCAGAAGAGATCGACCCAGTAGCATTGACCTCTATCACTTTTCTTGATGTTGATGAAGAACATTGTCGAGCGCTTCTTCGACAGCTAAGGCTTGGGGTAGCTGAAATCTATGATCAATTACCCGAGCACAACGCACCTATTGTCACTCGGGATAACGTGAAATGGTTTGGTGATTTAGAAGTTCCATAGCGCGGACGATGATAGCTCCGTTACTTAGCATTCACGCTGGGAATTGAATCGCCCCTAGTTTCGTGCACTTTCAATGACGGCTTCTGGCCGAAAGCAGTCATTAAAGCCTGTAAACCGGCCCTAACAGCCCTACTCCCCCGCCCACTCCACCCGGTTCCGCCCTTGCGTCTTCCCCCGGTAAAGGGCGGCATCCGCCTGTTGCAGAAACTCATCGAACGCCTGCGCGCTGTTGAATTCATTCGAAACGCCAAGGGTCGCCGTACAGCGAATCGGCTCACTCAGGCTAGCGCCAGCCACTTCGCTATGTTCGATCGCTGCCCGCGCGCGCTCAGCCAACTGCAGGGCGCCGGCGCTATCGGTGTCCAGAGCGATAACCACGAATTCCTCGCCGCCCAAGCGGCAGACCAGGTCGCCCTGGCGTGCAGTGGCCTTGAGGACTTCGGCAACACGAGTCAGGACGAGGTCGCCGACGTTGTGGCCGTGGGTGTCATTGATGCTTTTGAAGTGGTCGAGATCCACGATCAGCAAATACGCCGGGCTAGCCGTGCGCGAGCGGAAGTGGGCGTCCAGGGCGTCCATCAGCCCGCGCCGGTTCAGCAGTTGGGTCAGCGGGTCATGCGCAGCCAGGTCGCGCAGTTCATCGGTAAGCCGGCGCAACACCAGCCACACGGCGCTGGGCGGCAGCACCGTCGCCAGGAACGACATATAGAGATAGAAAACCTTCTGGAAGCCGCTGCCCATATCGAGTGCCGCCAGGCCACCCTTGAGGATCATCGCGAACTTCATGGCGTTGAGGATGCAGATGCCGCCGATCAGCACGGCGAACACCAGCATCTCGACGCGCAGATCCCGGGCGAAGGTTCGCCGGCCGTAGAGCACCGCAACGGTCATGGCCAGAAACAACGAGGCACAGGCCGCAGCCAGCATGGCGTGACGGGCTTCGGTTCCCAGTAGCCATTGCACCAGCAGTTGCAACAGCGTGTAGCCGGCCACCAGCATGAGCAACGGACGCAGCACCGGCGTCGGCCGCTCGAAAAAGCGCATGGCACCCAGCACATAGACGACCGGAGCACTGAGCGTCAGCGTGTGATTGATGACGCTCACCAGCCCCTCGTCCGGTGGGCCGCCGAACAACTGCAGGATGTAGGCAAGGCCCAGCAACAGGTTGCCCAGCGCGAAGACTTCCATGCCCATTTTCTTGCCGTTCAGCCGGGTGCTGATCAGCAGGAACATCACGGAAAAACACAGCAGATACACGCAGAGCATGCCGAGGATGACGGTAGTGACCATGGTTCGCGCAAGTTGAGGGATGGCAACGGGAGCCTAGCACTGGGTGGCGCACGGCGGCGCCCTCGCCTCTCTGCGTTACAGAGGCTGTTTGCATGGCATTTCAAACCCGCGAATCGTAGGCATATGGCGCCGGGAAGGCAATTTGCCATTTATGCACGCCGGCAGGGGCAACGTGGCTGCGCGGGCCTACCGTGCGAAAAAAAGAACGCCGAGTCGGCTAAGCCGGCTCGGCGTAAACGCAAACCCGTTTGCACAGGTTTACTACCGTGTTCAACGGTGGGCAGCTAGGACACAAAAAGAGCCGCCATACAGTTTCGATCAGAAAGCCGGCAGTACCGCGCCTTCATAACGTTTTTCGATGAAGGCTTTCACTTCCGGGCTGGTCAGCGCGGCGGAGAGCTTCTTGATCGCCTCGCTGTCCTGGTTGTCCGGGCGGGCCACCAGGTAGTTGACGTAGGGCGAATCGCTGCCTTCGATCACCAGCGCGTCGCGCTTGGGATTGAGCTTGGCCTCCAGCGCATAGTTGGTGTTGATCAGCGCCAGGTCGACCTGATTCAGTACGCGCGGCACGGTGGCTGCCTCCAGCTCGCGGAACTTGAAGTTGCGCGGGTTATCGGCGATGTCACGCGGCAGTGCCTGGGCGCTGTTGGGATCCTTGAGGGTCAGCAGGCCAGCCTTCTGCAGCAGGAGCAGCGCACGGCCGCTGGTGCTGACTTCGTTGGGGATGGCAATGGTGGCGCCGTTCGGCAGTTCATCGAGGGACTTGTACTTGGTCGAATAAGCGCCGAAGGGTTCGACGTGTACGCCCTGCACGATCACCAGTTCGGTACCGCGCTGCGCATTGAAGGTGTCCAGGTACGGCTTGGTCTGGAAGTAGTTGGCATCCAGGTTCTTCTGGCTCACCTGCAGGTTGGGCTGAACGTAGTCGGTGAAGACCTTGATATCCAGATCCACGCCTTGCTTGGCCAGCTCGGGCTTGATCAGTTCGAGAATTTCGGCGTGCGGCACCGGGGTGGCGGCAACGCTCAGTTTTTCGCCAGCATGGGCCAGGGAGGCAGTCAGGGCAGCGGCCAGGGCGGTCAACAGCAGGGTCTTCTTCATAGTTCCTTGTTCTCGGTCTGTGGCACCGGCTGGATCAGCAGTCCGGCGCGTTTGGCTGGTACCCGTGGATGTGGCGGGCTGGGCGCGACAGTACGGAAAATTATTTATTCCATAAAATAATTATTAATTATTTTCTTATGCCCAAAATAAACAGTCGCCCCTGTTTGTGAGCACCGCCACCATCCATCTAGAGTGGATAGCCTTCAATCCGCAGGATGTTCCCGTGCTCACTGCCGCCCTCGCCCGCTTCCCCCGCCTGCAGCTGATTTCTCAGGCCACTGCTCTGCAGCGTATGCCACGCCTGTCGCAACACCTGGGCCGCGATATCTGGATCAAACGCGACGGCCTCACCCCGTTTGAGCCAGACGCAAATGGGTATCGAACTCCCGAATGTACGCTTGATTACACTCGCCCGATCCATCAATCGATGAATGTGAAAGGCGATACCCAACATGACTGCCGCCCTCCTGGAGCAAACCACAAAAATATAAAAATATTCTAAAAAAGTATTTATCTATTCCATTTAGCATAGATAGTCTTGCTCCACCGGACCGCCGGACACCCTGACAACACCTGAACAACGTCCTGCGGCTCGGCATCCTCGTCAGAAGGGCCAGCTCGCCTTCGAGGAGCACCACCATGACCCCGTTTCCATTCGTGCGCCGCGTACTGGCCGCACTGACCCTGTCGAGCGCGACCCTGGTCGCCCAGGCCGCCGACTTCACCGTTGCCTACCAGACCACCGTCGACCCGGCCAAGGTCGCTCAGGCCGATGGTGCCTATGAAAAAGCCATCCAGGCCAAGATCGACTGGCGCAAGTTCGACAGCGGCGCCGAAGTGATCACCGCCGTCGCCTCGGGCGATGTACAGATCGGCTACGTCGGCTCCAGCCCGCTGGCAGCAGCCGCCACCCGACAACTGCCGGTACAGACCTTCCTCATCGCCGCGCAGATCGGCGCCGCCGAGGCACTGGTCGTACGCAATGGCAGCGGCATCGACAAACCGGCCGACCTGATCGGCAAGAAGGTCGCCGTGCCGTTCGTTTCAACCGGCCACTACAGCCTGCTGGCCGCGCTTAAGCACTGGAGCATCGACCCGAGCAAGGTGCAGATCCTCAACCTGGCGCCACCGGCAATCACCGCTGCCTGGCAGCGTGGCGATATCGACGCCACCTACGTCTGGGATCCGGCCCTCGGTGTGGCCAAGGAAACCGGCAAGGTGCTGATCACCTCCGGCGAACTCAGCGAGCTGGGCGCACCGACCTTCGATGCCTGGATCGTGCGCAAGGACTTCGCCGAGAAGCATCCGGAGATCGTGCGTGCGTTTGCCAAGGTCACCCTCGATGCCTACGCCAACTACCGTCAGGACCCGCAGGCCTGGCTAGCCAACCAGGACAACATCGCCAAGGTGGTGAAACTCTCCGGCGCCAAGGCCGAGGACATCCCGCTGCTGCTGCAGGGCAATGTCTTCCCGCTGGCCGCCGACCAGGTGACCGCCCTCGGCGCGCCGACCACCCAGGCCGTCAGCGCCACCGCAGGCTTCCTCAAGGAGCAAGGCAAGGTGGACAAGGTGCTGCCTGACTACGCGCCCTACGTTAGCAATCAGTACATCACTAACTAAGCCACGTTTTTCCGGGCGGCCAGGCCGCCCGGTCTCCTTTCATGCCCGGAGTCCATTCCATGCCCCGTATCCATCGCCTGTTCGCAGCCGTTGCCGCTGCTGCGTTCGCCTCGTTCAGCCAGGCTGCCGACCTGACAATCGCCTACCAGACCGGCATCGATCCGACCAAGGTCGCTCAGGCCGACGGTGCCTATGAGCAGGCCATTGGCCAGAAGATCGACTGGCGCCGCTTCAACAGCGGCGCCGAAGTGGTCACCGCCATCGCCTCTGGCGACGTGCAGATCGGCAACCTCGGCTCCAGCCCATTGGCAGCCGCCGCCAGCCGTAACCTGCCTATCGTCACCTTCGTCGTCGCCGCGCAGATCAATGCCGCCGAGGCGCTGGTCGTACGCAATGGCAGCGGTATCGAGAAACCCGCCGACCTCACCGGCAAGACCCTCGCCACGCCGTTCGTGTCCACCTCGCACTACAGCCTGCTCGGTGCCCTCAAGCACTGGCAGATCGACCCGGCCAAGGTGCGCATCGTCAACCTCAACCCGGCCGAGATCAACGCTGCCTGGCAACGCGGCAACATCGACGGCGCCTTCGTCTGGTCGCCGGCACTGGGCGAGATCAAGAAGACCGGCAAGGTACTCACCGACGCCGCCGAAGTCGGCACCTGGGGCGCACCGACCTTCGAGGTCTGGGTCGCGCGCAAGGATTTCGCCGAGAAACACCCCGAAGTGCTGGAACAGTTCGCCAAGGTCACCCTCGACAGCTTCGCCCGCTATGCGGCGGAGAAAGACCAGTGGACCGCCGACTCCGAACCGGTGCGCAAGATCGCCGCGCTGACCGGTTCCAACCCCGAGGACGTACCCGAGCTGCTGGCCGGCTCCGCCTTCCCGGATCGTCAGCAACAACTGGCACTGCTCGGCGAACGCACCGCTGGCGACATCGCCGCCACCGCCGCCTTCCTCAAGGAACAGGGCAAGGCCGACCGCGTGCTGCCGGACTACTCGCCCTACGTCAGCAGCCAGTACATCAAACCCTGAACCCGCGCCTGCCTTGAAGAGAACCTGAACATGGCCCTACTCGAACTGGAGCACATCAGCGCACAGTACCCGGGCGCCGCCAATGCGGTATTGAGCGACCTGTCCTTCAACCTCGGCCCCGAGCAACTGCTGGTCGCCCTCGGCCCCTCCGGCAGCGGCAAGACCACCCTGCTCAACCTGATCGCCGGCTTCGTCTCTCCCAGCGCCGGGCGCATCAGCCTGGATGGCAAGCCCGTCGCGGGGCCTGGTGCCGAGCGCGGCGTGGTATTCCAGGACGACGCCCTGCTGCCCTGGCAGAACGTGCTGGAGAACGTCGCCTTCGGCCTGCAACTGGCCGGCGTGGGCCGTGCAGAGCGCGAGGCCAAGGCGCGTGAACTGCTCGCCCTGGTCGACCTGGCCGGCTTCGAGCAGCGCCACATCTGGGAACTCTCTGGCGGGCAGAAACAACGCGTGGGCCTGGCCCGCGCACTCACTGCCGACCCGCGCGTGATGCTGATGGACGAGCCCTTCGGCGCCCTTGACGCCTTCACCCGCGAGCAGATGCAGGAGCTGTTGCTGCAGGTCTGGCAGCGCACGCACAAGCCGGTGTTCCTGATCACCCACGACATTGAGGAAGCCGTATTCCTCGCCACCGATCTGGTACTGCTGGCGCCCAACCCCGGACGCATCGTCGAGCACCTGCGGCTGGACTTCGGCCGCCGCTACGCCGCAGGCGAAAGCGCCCGTGCGATCAAGTCCGACCGCGCCTTCATCGAAACCCGCGAGCACGTGCTCGCCCAGGTCTTTGCCCAACGCCAGGGGAGCCGCACATGAGCAGCTACGAATACCTCTACGCCAAGACGCCCGCAGAACAGCGCGCGGTGAAACCGCGTCGTGAACTGAGCCTGCTGACCATCAGCAGCCTGAGCATCGCCAGCCTGCTCTGGTTGTGGTGGGCGGTAACCAGCGCCGGGCTGATCGAGCCCCTGTTCCTGCCCAGCCCGCAAGCCGTGCTCGCCCGCGGCTGGAAACTGCTCGGCGAGGGCTATATGAACGCCAGCCTGTGGCTGCATCTGGGCGCCAGCCTCGGGCGCATCGGCCTCGGCCTGCTGGCCGCGGTACTCACCGCCGTGCCGCTGGGCATCGCCATCGGCCGTCACCGCATCGCCCGCGGCATCTTCGACCCGCTGATCGAGTTCTACCGGCCGATCCCACCGCTGGCCTACCTGCCGCTGATCGTCATCTGGTGCGGCATCGGCGAGCTGTCCAAGGTGCTGCTGATCTACCTGGCGATCTTCGCCCCGGTGGCCATCGCCACCGCCACCGGCGTGCGCAACGTCGACCCGACCAAACTGCGCGCCGCGCAATCGCTCGGCGCCACGCCGTTGCAGTTGATACGCCACGTGATCCTGCCCAGCGCCCTGCCGGACATCCTCACCGGCATCCGCATCGGCCTTGGTGTGGGCTGGTCGACCCTGGTCGCCGCCGAACTGATCGCCGCCACCGAAGGCCTGGGTTTCATGGTGCAGTCGGCGGCGCAGTTCCTGGTCACCGACGTGGTGATCCTCGGCATCCTCGTCATCGCCCTGATCGCCTTCGCCCTCGAACTGGGCCTGCGCGCCCTGCAACGCAAACTGGTGCCCTGGCACGGCCAGGCGCATTGAGAGAGACACCCGACATGCCCCTGCACATCACCCCGCTCAGCCCGGCACTCGGCGCCCAGGTCAGCGGTATCGATCTGCGCCAGCCACTCACTGCCAGCCTACGCCAGCAAGTGGAAGACGCCCTGCTGCAATACCAGGTGCTGTTCTTCCGCGAGCAGCCCATCGAGCCACAACAACAGGCAGCTCTCGCCGCACAGTTCGGTGACCTGCACATCCACCCGCTCTACCCCAACGTGCCCGAGCAACCTGAAATCCTCGTTCTCGACACCGCCGTGACCGACGTGCGCGACAATGCCATCTGGCACACCGACGTCAGCTTTCTGGAGACTCCGGCCCTCGGCGCGGTACTCGCCGCCAAGCACCTGCCGCCCTACGGCGGCGATACCCTGTGGGCCAGCAGCAGCGCCGCCTATGACGCCCTATCGCAGCCGCTAAAGCAGCTGCTCGACGACCTCACCGCCACCCACGACTTCACCCGCTCCTTCCCGCTGGAGCGCTTCGGCAATACGCCCGAAGCCCTGGCGCATTACCACGAAGTGCAACGCACCCACCCGCCCGTGGTTCACCCGGTGGTGCGTACCCACCCGGTTACCGGGCGCAAGGGACTGTTCGTCAACGACGGTTTCACCAACCGCATCAACGAACTGGAAGCGGCCGAAAGCGACGCCCTGCTGCGCTTTCTCTTCGCCCACGCCACCCGCCCGGAATTCACCATCCGCTGGCGCTGGCAGGAAAACGACGTGGCCTTCTGGGACAACCGCATCACCCAGCACTACGCCGTCGACGACTACCGTCCACAACGGCGGGTGATGCATCGGGCGACGGTGCTGGGGGACAGGCCGAGGTGAGGGGCGCAGTGCTGATCAACAAGCCACTAACGGCATGCGTAGGGATCGAGACTGCTTCGTTACCTGTATTGAATGAAGATCGGTGGTACAGGCTGCCTATAGCCAGAGACCGGCTGCATGTGCAGCAAATTAATCTGTCCCGTTTTCCATCGCCTTCACACGCGGAGCACCTTCGAGCAACGCGAAGCTGATGCATTCCGTTTCAAGCATCACATCCATCAGGCGCTGCTCACCCAGTCGAAGCAGGGCCGGCGTGCTGCGGGAATGGCAAGGTATACGCTTCTTCGTGCAGTGCGACCCTATCGATAGTGCTAACGGCCGCCCGGCACCTGATCGGAACTGCAGTGTGAAGGCAAACGATCAGCATCTAATGAGTGCCACTTTCATCTTCAAAGACTAACCACTGTCGATCCATGGCTAGCGGGTTGTCGCACAGGCGCCAGCCGCCCCGTGGTGCGCGCTGCGCCCCCTACCCCTGCGCCGTATGCTTATGCAGCGTTTCGCCTGGCGAAACGCTGCAGTGAATCTCCGCGATGGCTGAAGTTACATGTGCCAAGTGATACCATTACGCGCTTCGACGCCGCTCCGTCCAACGACGGCAACCGGCGCCACGATGCCCGACACTCCCCCCATGCCTCATCAGCCTTATCGGCTCGTCTGCCGGCAGGGACGTAGCGTTCACTTATATGCGCAGGTTCGTCTTCCTCGGTTCGGGCCGAGCTGAAAGGCTCGAAAGCGGTATCCCCCTTTAAACAGCGCACCTCAAGTTATTGATAGGTAAGTCCTTTGATTTCCACCGCTAACATCACCATGCAACTTTGCATGCGTTTAGGCGGGTGTCTATGGGTTTGAAACCCGCGTAAAACGGGCACTTCAAACCCATTCGAACACAACGGAACTCACCAAGTGGTATCAGAATTGGTATCACTGTCTCGCCCGTCCCGGGCAACTACTCTCCCCTCAACCCCTCATACGCTTTCTCACACGCCGCCCCGGCTATTCCTCGCTGGTCGGCGATGTCAGCATAGAGTCGAACAGCCTCTCCGAGCCGGCCGAACAGGTCGGCTCGCACTCTGGCGGCGTCTTCGGCTGCCTGGCCGAGCTGGGCAGTGATGGAATTGCCGGCGTCACGACTGCGTTGCTCAGCGGCTGCGAGGCGCTGCTGCAGGCGCTCAAGAGCGGTACCAGCG
>NZ_JBLUPX010000023.1:0-76473 GCF_048068235.1 Pseudomonas sp. NY15364
CGCCGTTTCAACAAGATACCGGCTTGAAAGAGAGCTAGGGTTTACAGAGAGGCATGGCAAATGAGCACCGAAGTGAAGCGGTACGCGTTCCGCCTGTCGCAGCTATCCGAAGTCTTGGGCGGGCGGCTTGAAGTTGTCGAGTATTCCGGCGATGGTTTGCCGTATGTTCTCGCCACCGACTACGACGCCCTGCACGCAGAGGCCGAGGCGCTGCGGGCTGAGAATGGTCGATTGCGTGAGGATCACGACAAGGCGTGGCGCCATGCTGGCGTGAATGCTGAGAATGTGGCTGCGCTTAGCAGTCAGCTGGAGGCGGCGCGGGGATTGCTGGTAGCTGACCTACAAAAGCTCCTGCCGGAACTGGACGATGCACTGGAAGACCTTGAGCTTCACGGCTGCCACGATCAGCAAGGCTATCGCAAGCTGAAAGACTGGTTCCGAAAGGTGGAAATCCAGACACGCAAGCTGGATTCAGCACTCACCACCACCCATGCGCCGGAAGAGCAGGCCGAGCAGGGAGAGCGGCAGGAGGCGGTGGCGTGGATCGTTCCTGACTTCGGATTTCTATTCCCGACCGAGGATGCTGCGCAGCGATACCTGCGAAACATCAACGATTTGCGTAAGCCTACTGCGCTCTACGCCACACCGCAGCCAGGCCAGGACGTGCGGGCGCTGTTGAGCGCCGACGATGTGCGTGACGCCTGCGCCAATGCCGTATCGGTTTTCGCCGAAGAGGTGAACGCCGACCAGTGCCGCGAAGTGGCCGAGTACATGCGCGAAGTGCTGCTGGCACAGATCGCCCGCCGCCAGGCGCAACGCCAATGACCGCCCCCGAGGAAATCCACAACGTCAGTCAAGGCCAGTTCAGCGTCGCACGTCACTTCGGCGGCTGCACCTACATGGGGCAGACTTACATCTACGACGCCGGCCAGGACAGGCTGATCCGCCGCGACGTTTACCTGGCCAGGCTGAAAGAAGACAAGGCCGAAGCAAAAGCCCTGCGCAATGCAGAGCGCAAGCGCTGGACGGAAGCGCAGAAGCACCTGCTCTAACCACCACCCCACCCCCTTTTTCTATCTGCCCACAACGTAGGGCGGGAGGATTTGCTGTGTCCGCTATTCAACAGGTCAGCCATTCAGAGCTGATAGAGGAAATCGAACCATTCTTCGCGCCGATGTCCGCCGACCTAGTGGACAGCCTGATCGGCCAGTACAACGCTGCCCGCGCCAACGTCGAAGCCCTGGCCGCTGCCGTTCGCGCTGGCCAGAACGCCTCGGTGCTGCACTACTTCGTCGAGGGCAACGTCAAAGAGCAGCGCCACAGCATGCCGACCACGGTTGAATCGCTATTCCGCGTCGAGGGCGCTATCGCCCAGCTCAACGCAGACTTCTGGAGCCGCGCGCTGCGCCTGACTGACGTGATGGATTACATGCCGCAGGTGCGCCGCGACGAGTGGCACGAGCAGATCCGCAACCCGGAAGGGCGCAAGGCTGGCCGGCACACTAGCGAGACGGAGCTGCCGCCGCTGCCGGAGTTCGAGGAGGCCACCGTGCGCTCAACCATCGCCGGCCTGCTGCACAACCGCTCTCAGTTTCTGGCCGAGCGTGTCGACGGCATCTTCCGCGCCCTGAGCCGCCAGCACGTGACCAATCAGCCCCAGGGGTTCGGCAAGCGCATGATCATCGCCAACGTGTTCGGCTACCAGACGCACGGGCACATCAACGACCTGCGCTGTGTAATCGCCAAGTTCATGGGCCGCGACGAGCCGAAGCACGGCGCGACCGACCCGGTGATCAAGGCAGCACGGCGCCAGAACGGTGAGTGGATGCCGGTCGACGGAGGGGCGCTGCGCATCCGCGTCTATGGCGGCGTCGGCACCGCACACCTCGAGGTGCACCCTGACATGGCCTGGCGCCTGAACGCCATCCTGGCCAGCCTGTACCCGCTCGCCATCCCGGCCGAGTTTCGCACCAAGCCGAAGCGCGCCAGGAAGGTGAAGGACTTCGAACTGTTCGACCGGCCGCTGCCGTTCGCCGTGGTGCAGCTGCTGGCGGAAATGCGCGAGGTGCGCGAGCGGATTGAACCAGCATGGCCAGAGCGCTATCGCGCCGTTCCGAACGCACGCGAGTTCGGCTACGGAGAGAAGGACAAAGCCGCCGTGGCCGAGGCCGAGAAAGTGCTGATGGCCATCGGCGCCGTGAAGGCCGGCAGGCATTGGCAGTTCGACTACGACCCGACCGAGGTGCTGGATCAGGTTGTGTGCTCAGGCTGCATACCTGACCACAAGTCGCACCAGTTCTACCCGACGCCGGAGAGCGTTGCGGCGCTGGCTGTCGAACTGGCGCAGATCGGGCCGGAGCACACCTGCCTGGAGCCGAGCGCCGGCCAGGGCGGCCTAGCCGACATGATGCCGAGCACTCGCACCATCTGCGTCGAGATCAGCGACCTGCACTGCCAAATCCTGAAGGCAAAGGGCTATGCCACGGTGCAGGCGGACTTCTTGAAGTTCACCAGCGACAAGCCGTTCGACCGTATCTGCATGAACCCGCCATTTAGCGAGGGCCGCTGGCATGCCCACCTGCAGCACGCAGCAAGCATGCTGGCTGCTGATGGACGCCTGGTCGCCATCCTGCCGGCCAGCGCCAAGGGCAAGCCAGTGCTGGAAGGCTTTGACCTGCAGTGGTCGACGATCATGGAAAACCAGTTCGCCGGCACCAGTGTTGATGTCGTGATATTGGCCGCACAGAGGAGTAACGCCGCATGAAACTGATCACGCTTGAGAAGTGGGCGGGGGTGGTGCCATGTTCATGACACCGCAAGAGGTGGCCGAACTGACCGGCTACAAGAAGCCGTCAGCCCAGATCAAATGGCTGGAGGCCGAAAAATTCGGCTACGTGGTAGGCGGCGACGGGCATCCCAAGGTGCTGCGCGACGTTGTATTGTCACGCCTTGGGGCAACCAAGTCATCGAAGAGAGAGCCACAGCTAAGGCTTACAGGATGAGGGCGCACGCATGCGACCGAGGAAGAAGGATCGGCACCTGCCGGCCTGCATGTATCACAAGCACGGCGCGTACTATCTGGTGCGCAAGGGGAAGTGGGAGCGGCTCGATACGGACTATCAGGCCGCCCTGCTCGCCTATGCCAAGAAAACGTCAGAGGCTGCTGCAGGAGGAATGCCAGACCTGATCACCAGAGCCCTGGCGCACCACCGCAAGAACATCAGCGACAACACAGCAAAGCAGTACGAGGCGGCAGCCGAGCGCCTGAAAACGATCTTCGCCGAGTTCGAGCCGCGCCAGGTGCTGCCGAAGCATGTTGCTGCTGTGAAAATGGAACTGGCCGACACACCGAACATGTGCAACCGCATCCTGTCGTTTCTGCGCATCGTGTTCAGTTATGCCCTGGAGTGGCAGGAAGTCGACAGCAACCCGTGCATCGGCATCCGGCGCCACCAGGAGGCGCGCCGGGATCGCTACATCACCGACGCCGAGTTCGCCGCGCTACTCGTCGCCGCCAGCCCATACATCCGCTGCATCCTCGAGATGTGCTACCTGACCGGCCAGCGCATCGGCGACGTCATCGCAATCCGCCTGGCCGATATCACCGAGGAAGGCGTGGCGTTCACCCAGGAGAAAACTGGCGCCAAGCTCATCGTGGCCATGACGCCAGACCTGCAGGACGTAATCGCTCGAGCAAAGGCACTGCCTCGCAAGATCCGCGCGCTGACGCTGTTCTGCTCCCGTACCGGTAAGCCGGTCTCATACGACACCGTGAAAATGGCGTTCCGCGAGTTGCGCAAGAAAACCGGTATCGAGACGGTGACCATCCACGACATTCGGGCGAAGTCGCTCACCGACGCCGACAAAGAGGGCAAGAACGCCCAAACCCTGGGCGGCCACACAGACGCGAGAATGACCGCAAGATACCTGCGAGGCCGGTTGCCGAAGATCGCCCAGGCCCCGACAATGCCCACCAAAGCAAGCTGAGTATTAGACAGAACCACATATGTCAAAAAGACAGGACACGCCGAAGCCCCGTGAAATGGACATTTCCGCCCACACCCCGATGATGCAGCAGTACTGGAAGCTGAAGAACCAGCACCCGGATCAGTTGATGTTCTATCGTATGGGTGACTTCTACGAGATTTTCTACGAAGACGCGAAGAAAGCAGCCAAGCTGCTCGACATCACCCTGACCGCACGCGGCCAGTCGGCCGGCCAATCGATCCCCATGTGCGGCATTCCTTTCCATTCGCTCGAAGGCTATCTGGCCAAGCTGGTCAAGCTCGGCGAGTCTGTGGTGATCTGCGAGCAAATCGGCGACCCGGCCACCAGTAAAGGCCCGGTGGAGCGCCAGGTGGTACGCATCATCACCCCCGGCACCATCAGCGACGAAGCGCTGCTCGATGAGCACCGTGACAACCTGCTGGCCGCGGTACTAGGCGACGAACGTCTGTTCGGCCTGGCCGTGCTGGATATCACCAGCGGCCGCTTCAGCGTGCAGGAGATCAAAGGCTGGGAAAACCTGCTGGCCGAACTGGAACGCCTGAGCCCCGCCGAGCTGCTGATCCCGGATGACTGGCCGCAAGGTCTGCCCGCCGAGAAACGCAAAGGCTCGCGCCGCCGCGCGCCGTGGGATTTCGACCGCGACAGTGCCTTCAAGAGCCTGTGCCAGCAATTCAGCACTCAGGACCTGAAAGGCTTCGGCTGCGAGAACCTGACCCTGGCCATCGGCGCCGCCGGCTGCCTGCTTGGCTATGCCAAAGAAACCCAGCGCACCGCCCTGCCCCACCTGCGCAGCCTGCGTCACGAGCGTCTGGACGACACGGTGATTCTCGACAGTGCCAGCCGCCGCAACCTGGAGCTGGACATCAACCTCGCCGGCGGCCGCGACAACACTCTGCAGTCGGTGATGGATCGCTGCCAGACCGCCATGGCCAGCCGTCTGCTGGGTCGTTGGCTGAACCGTCCGCTACGTGATCGCACGGTCCTGGAGGCGCGCCAGGACGCCATCGCCCGCCTGCTCGATGGCTATCGCTTCGAAATGCTGCAGCCGCAGCTCAAGGAAATTGGCGATCTGGAACGCATTCTTGCCCGCATCGGCCTGCGCAACGCCCGCCCACGCGACCTCGCCCGCCTGCGCGACGCTCTGGCGGCACTGCCCGAATTGCAGATGGCGATGACCACGCTGGACACCCCACACCTGCAACAGCTCGCCAGCAGCATCTCCACCTACCCGGAACTGGCCGACCTGCTGGCCCGCGCCATCATCGACAACCCGCCGGCGGTGATCCGTGACGGCGGCGTGCTGAAAACCGGCTACGACGCCGAGCTGGACGAGCTGCAGGCGATGAGCGAGAACGCCGGCCAGTTCCTCATGGATCTGGAAGCCCGGGAGAAGGAGCGCACCGGCCTAGCCAACCTCAAGGTCGGCTACAACCGCGTGCACGGCTATTTCATCGAACTGCCGACCAAGCAGGCCGAGTCGGCGCCAGCTGACTATATCCGCCGGCAGACGCTCAAAGGCGCCGAGCGCTTCATCACCCCCGAGCTGAAGGAATTCGAAGACAAGGCCTTGTCGGCCAAGAGCCGCGCCCTGGCACGGGAAAAGATGCTCTACGACGAGTTGCTCGAACGCCTGATCGGCCATCTGGCGCCGCTGCAGGATAGTGCCGCAGCCCTCGCCGAACTGGACGTACTGAGCAACCTGGCCGAGCGCTCGCTGAACCTTGACCTGAACCGCCCGCGCTTCGTCGACGAACCATGCATGCGTATCGAACAGGGCCGCCACCCGGTGGTCGAGCAGGTGCTGACCACGCCCTTCGTGGCCAACGATCTGGATCTCGACGACAGCCGCCGCATGCTGGTCATCACCGGGCCGAACATGGGCGGTAAATCGACTTACATGCGCCAGACTGCGCTGATCGTGCTGCTGGCCCATATCGGCAGCTTCGTGCCGGCGGCGGCCTGCGAGCTATCGCTGGTCGACCGTATCTTCACCCGTATCGGCTCGAGCGATGACCTGGCTGGCGGCCGTTCCACCTTCATGGTGGAGATGAGCGAAACTGCCAACATCCTGCACAACGCCAGTGAACGCAGCCTGGTGCTGATGGACGAGGTCGGCCGAGGCACCAGTACCTTCGACGGCCTGTCGCTGGCCTGGTCAGCCGCCGAGCACCTGGCGCGCCTACGCGCCTTCACCCTGTTCGCCACACACTATTTCGAGCTGACCGTGTTGCCGGAAAGCGAGCCGGTGGTGGCCAACGTGCACCTCTCGGCCACCGAGCACAACGAGCGCATCGTCTTCCTCCACCACGTTCAGCCAGGCCCTGCGAGCCAGAGTTACGGCCTGGCTGTAGCGCAACTGGCTGGTGTACCCGGCACGGTAATCAGCCGCGCACGCGAGCACCTGGCGCGCCTGGAAGCCACCAGCCTGCCACACGACCTGCCACGCCAGGAAGCCGGCCAGCCGCAGGCGCCGATGCAAAGCGATCTGTTCGCCAGCGTGCCGCACCCGCTGCTGGAGCAATTGCACAAGATCAATCCGGATGATCTGACTCCGCGCAAGGCGCTGGAGCTGTTATATACATGGAAGACGCAGATCTAACGCTCAATACAACAAACTGCTAGAATCGCGCGCAATTTTACGACCGCCCGGTTTACAGCCTGAGCCGCGGCCACAGACAGAGCGCCTGGCAGCCCTTCGCAGAAAGAGCCCAGGCCGCCGCCCGAGGAGAGAATCAGAATGACCTTCGTCGTCACCGACAACTGCATCAAGTGCAAATACACCGACTGCGTGGAAGTCTGCCCGGTGGATTGCTTCTACGAAGGCCCGAACTTCCTGGTCATTCACCCGGATGAATGCATCGATTGTGCCCTGTGCGAGCCGGAGTGCCCAGCGCAGGCGATCTTCTCGGAAGATGAAGTGCCCGAAGATCAGCAGGAGTTCATCGAACTGAACGCCGACCTGGCTGAAGTGTGGCCGAACATCACCGAGAAGAAAGAAGCACTGCCGGACGCCGAAGAGTGGGATGGCGTGAAGGACAAGCTGCAACATCTGGAGCGCTGAGTTCGCCCAGAAACACAAAGACCCGCCAAGTGCGGGTCTTTTACTTTCAAACACCGGAGCGACGGAGCGTCAGGCTGGCACTACGAATAACGCGCAAAAAAAAGGGGCGGCTTGCGCCGCCCACTTTTATTCCCTAGTCCCTTTGTTTCCCAACTCATCGTCCTGATGAATCGCGTCTTGCGATGTTCCTGACCCTCATCCTGACGGCCTGTGCTTGTCCCTGAGCACGGGTGTGATATTAGCCGCTTCAGGCAACCGCACAACCCGACTCAGATTGACCCAGTCTGTTCATGATTTTTTAAAATCCTTAAAAAACAAACAGTTAAGTAAAGAATCAGTAAAAACCATGGACTTTCAGAACATATACTGACAATACCTGTAAGCGATGGCTTACATAAGCGCACATAAAAAACCCGGCCGGAGCCGGGTTCGTGATCGAGGCGAAACCTCACTGAAACAAGGCGTCGCTGGACAAGCCGTTCTTCTCGAGAATCTCCCGCAGGCGCTTTAGCGCCTCGACCTGAATCTGCCGCACTCGCTCGCGGGTCAGGCCGATCTCCTGCCCTACTTCTTCAAGGGTACAGCTTTCATGGCCGCGCAGACCGAAGCGGCGCACAACGACTTCCCGTTGTTTGTCGGTCAGGTCGGAAAGCCACTGATCGATGCTCTGCGACAGATCATCGTCCTGCAATAGCTCGCACGGATCGGTCGGACGATCATCGGTCAGGGTATCGAGCAGTGTCTTGTCCGAGTCCGGACCGAGCGAGACGTCCACCGAGGACACCCGCTCGTTGAGGCCGAGCATCCGCTTGACCTCGCCCACCGGTTTTTCCAGCAGGTTGGCAATTTCTTCCGCAGAAGGCTCATGGTCAAGCTTCTGGGTCAGTTCACGAGCTGCACGCAGATAGACGTTGAGCTCCTTGACCACATGAATCGGCAAACGGATGGTTCGCGTCTGGTTCATGATGGCGCGTTCGATGGTCTGGCGGATCCACCAGGTTGCATAGGTCGAGAAACGGAACCCCCGCTCCGGATCGAATTTTTCCACGGCGCGAATCAAGCCGAGATTGCCCTCCTCGATCAGATCGAGCAGAGAGAGACCACGGTTGACGTAACGCCGAGCGATCTTCACGACCAGGCGCAGGTTGCTCTCGATCATGCGTTTGCGCCCAGCAGGATCGCCCTTCTGCGCCAGACGCGCGAAGTGCACTTCCTCTTCGGGAGTGAGCAAGGGAGAGAAACCGATTTCGTTGAGGTAAAGCTGAGTGGCGTCTAGCGCTCGGGTGTAGTCGATGTATTTGTGCTGCTTGGAGGGGGTGGCGTTCTTCGCCTTGGTACGTGCGACCGGTGCTTCCACCTCATCGCCCTGAACCTCGCCGAAAACGATGCCTGGCTCCATGAGGAGCAGTTCATCGTCGACGTCAAACTCCGGCGCTTCTTTTTTGATGAGAGCCATTGTTGTTGTCCCTAGCTGAGTTCGACAACAGACTCTGGCGGAACCGTCCTGGCCACACCTGAGCCCGTCCCTCCTACGTGATGGAACGGGTCAGCGACGGATCAACGACGTGGCAGATATTGCAGCGGATCGACAGGTTTACCTTGGCGGCGAATCTCGAAGTGCAGCTTCACCCGGTCGGCCCCTGTGGACCCCATTTCGGCAATACTTTGCCCGGCTTTGACCTGCTGCCCCTCCCGTACCAACAACCTGCGGTTATGACCGTAAGCACTTACGTAGGTATCGCTGTGCTTGATGATGATCAACTCGCCGTAGCCCCGCAAACCACTCCCGGCGTACACCACTGATCCATCAGACGCAGCTAAAACAGGCTGGCCTAATTGCCCTGCGATATCAATGCCTTTATTCAAACTACCGTTTGAGGAAAAACGGCTGATTACTGTGCCGTCGGTTGGCCAGGACCAACCGCTGGCAGAACGACTCACTGGAGTGACTGGCGTCGTCGCTGGTGTATTAGCTACCGGCGGGCGAGCGGGCTGAGTTGCAGGCGGCGCAGTAACGGCAACCGGCGGACGACTGGGCACTGGTTGGGTGATAACCGTCGAGGTGGTTGGAGGCGGTGCCGAAGCGACCGGCTGACTGTTACCTACCGGGCGGCTGTCGAAACGGATCGTCTGGCCAACGCGGATCACGTAAGGATCACGCAGGCCGTTATGGGCAGCCAGCGCCTTCCAGTCCCAGCCGAAACGAAAGGCAATGGAATAGAGCGTGTCGCCACGCTGCACCACATAGTGGCCGCTGCGCACGGGCTGACGCTGTACTACTGGAGCACGCCCCTGGTTCTGTCCACGGTCGACTACCTGCACACCACCTGGGGGCGAGCTGGCACAGCCGACCAACGCGGAGGCAGCAAGCATGGCCAGAGGCAGGCGAATGGCTGCTACTGCGCGGACTAGCACGTGAAGGACGGTCCAACTCACCCAACAGCTCCCTGAATGATTCCGAGTACGACGCCTATTGTGCCGTATTTATTCGGCGCGACCAGTATCGACTGGCCGACGACTCGCCAGCCACTCCAAACCGAGCACTAGAACGATGCCGCCGATTGCCAGTGCAACGGCAAACAGCAACTGCGGATCCTGACCACTAATTTCGGCAAATTTCCCTGGCAGCAGATTGCTCTCCAGCAACGGCACCTGCTCGCCCTTGCTGTCGATACGCCAGCTCAGGGTCTCCTTCCAGGGCCAGACCTTGTTCAGCGAACCCAGCATCAGACCAGCGAGAAACGCCAGACTGAGGTCACGCCAACGTGAAAGCAGCCAACTGAGCAGGCGAGCGAAACTGAGAATGCCAACCAGACAACCGCTGGCAAACACCGCCAAGACCATAAGATCGAGCTCTTTCACCGCCCCCAATACCACCGAGTAAAGACCCAGCAGAAGCAGGATGAAACTGCCCGAAATACCCGGCAGGATCATTGCGCAGATAGCGATGGCACCAGCCAGAAACAGAGTCGGCAGGTCACTGCCCCACTGCATGGGCGCCGCGACGGTGATCCAGTAGGCGAAAGCCAGACCGAGCACAAAACTCACCACCCTGCTCCAGTTCCACCGCCCGATCTCGCGCCCCACCAAATAGGTGGACACCAGAATCAATCCGAAGAAGAACGACCACACCGGAATTGGATGATGGTGTAGCAAATAGGTGATCAAGCGCGCGAGTGTCAGGACACTGGTGAGGATGCCGCACAGCAGCACCAGCAGAAAGGTCGCGTTGGCCATCTGCCAGGCGTCCTTGATGCGACCACGCAGCAGAAGCAGGAGCGCTTCGGGAATGCTGGCGATGGAGCGCAGCAGCTCGTCATAAATGCCACTGATGAAAGCGATGGTGCCGCCGGAAACGCCGGGCACGACATCTGCAGCGCCCATGGCCAAGCCCTTGGCATAGAGCAGAAAATGTTTCTTCATGGATCCTTCCGGAGCGAAAAAGCGATCAGGCCAGCGGCCCGTTGAGTAATGGCACGAAACGCACCGCATCGAGCACATGCCGGGAAAAGCCCTGCTCTTCACGTACGATCAGCAACAACTGCTGCACATCGCCACTGCCGACCGGGATGACCAGCCGTCCACCTGGAGCCAGCTGATCTAGCAAGGCCTGCGGCACTTGCGCGGCAGCGGCGGTGACGATAATGCCGTTGTACGGGCCGAGCGCGTTCCAACCTTCCCAGCCATCACCCCAGCGAAAGACCACGTTGCGCAGCTTGAGTTCGACCAGACGCTCCTTGGCGCGATCCTGCAGCACCTGAATGCGCTCCACAGAGAACACCCGCTCGACCAGCTGTGCCAGCACGGCGGTCTGGTAACCGGAACCGGTACCGATCTCCAGCACCTTGTCCAGCGGGCCAGCGGCCAGCAGCAGTTCGGTCATGCGACCGACCATGTAAGGCTGGGAAATCGTCTGGTTATGCCCGATGGGCAGCGCCGTGTCTTCGTAGGCACGGTGCGCCAGGGCCTCATCGACGAACAGATGACGCGGCGTACGGCGGATCACTTCCAGTACCCGAGCGTTCGACAGCCCTTCCTCATAGAGGCGCTGGATCAATCGCTCACGGGTGCGCTGCGAGGTCATGCCGATCCCGCTGCGCTGCATGTCGTCCTGGCCACGCATCAGAAGATGCCCTCCAACCAGCCATCCATAGTTTCGAGAGCCTCATTGAACGTGCGATCAAGCCGTAGCGGCGTGATCGATACATAACCTTGCATCACGGCATGGAAATCGGTGCCCTGACTGCCATCCTCGACATCACCGGCAGCCGCAATCCAGTAACCTTCCTTGCCACGCGGGTTGACCACCTTGACCGGAGCCGCCGCGCGCGCGCGATGGCCAAGTCGGGTCAGCTGCACGCCACGAATATGTTCCAGCGGCAGATTCGGCACGTTGACATTGAGCACGGTGCGCGGCGGCAGTTCGAGCTGCTCGTGCGCCTCGACCAGTTTACGGGCGAAATAGGCAGCGGTCGGCAGGTTGTCGGGAAGACGCGACAGCAGCGAGAAAGCGAACGCTGGCTTGCTCAGGAAACGTCCTTCGAGCGCGGCGGCGACGGTCCCGGAATAGAGCACGTCATCACCCAGGTTGGCCCCCAGATTGATGCCAGAGACGACCATGTCCGGCGTCTGCTCGAACAAGCCATTGAGCCCCAGGTGCACGCAATCGGTCGGCGTGCCATTAAGGCTGATGTAGCCATTGGCCAAGGCCATGGGATGTAGCGGACGATCGAGCGTCAGTGCGCTGCTGGCGCCGCTCTTGTCTTCGGCAGGCGCGATCACTACGCACTCGGCATAGTCGGCCAGCGCTTGGTGCAACGCAGCGATACCGGGTGCGTTCACCCCGTCGTCGTTGGAAATCAGAATTCGCATGGAGTATCCGTCTGCCCTGCTGGCACCAGATCGAGCAATTCGCGCACCACCACGGTGGCGAAACACCCGGCCGGCAGGACGAATGCAAGTTGCAGAATATCGGGTTCGGGATAATGCCATGACAGGCCGCCGATGGGGAGGCGCAGAATTCGCCGTTCGTGCGCCATGTCCGCCTTGATCAGCCATTGCACCAGCTCCGCGCACTCTTCAGCCACCGACTGCTCCAGCGCCTGCACCGTAGCGACGCTCGGCAGCGCACCATCGCCCCAGAGTGGGCCTGTCGGATGCACGTCGAGCGCGGCAAGCCGCGGATCGCTGCATTCGGCCTCCCCCGCGACAAAAAAACTGCGACTGGTGGTGAACGCCAGCACATCGCCGACCTGCGCCTGGTTCCAGGTACCGGCAGCCACACGCTTGGCCAGCACCTGGTTGAACAGGTAACTGCGCGCCGAAGACAGCAGGCGCGAGCGCAGGTTGCGCTGCACCGGCAACTCCTGACGCGAGGCGAAATCACGCGCCTGCTCGACATTGCCGCCATCGAAGCCAAAGCGCTGCAAGCCGAAATAGTTGGGCACGCCTTGTTCGGCGATACGCTGCAGACGCTGCTCCAGCGCATCGCGGTCCGCCTCCAGGGCAGTCAGGCGCAAGGTGAATCCGTTGGCGGCATGGGCACCGCGCTGCAATTTGCGGTTGTGTCGCTGGCTGCGCAGGATGACCATATCATCGCCCTGCGCAGCGGCCAGATCGGGGTCGGCCTTGCCCGGCAGGTGCAGACTGAACCACTGCCGGGTCAGCGCCTGACGATCCTTGAGTCCCGCGTAACTGACCGTCTTGAGCGGCAGACCGGCAGCGCGGGCGATCCGCCGGGCGGCCTCCTCGGTATTCAGGCCACGCTTTTCCACCCATAGCCAGAGGTGCTCACCCTGCCCAGTGAGCGGGATATCCAGCACTTCATCGACCTGAAAATCCTCGGCAGTGGCCTTGAGCACCGCCCGACCACAGGCCTCACCATGGGCGCGCGGCCCGAGCAGCTGCAGCTCGTTCATGCCTTGACCAGCAGGGCGACGGCGTGCACCGCGATACCTTCCTCACGCCCGGTGAAACCCAGCTTCTCGGTGGTGGTGGCCTTGACGTTGACCTGATCCAGCTCGATGCCCAGATCCTCGGCAATGCCCTCGCGCATACTCTGAATGTGCGGAGCCATCTTCGGCGCCTGGGCGATGATGGTGGCGTCGACGTTACCCACCGCGTAGCCCTTGCCACGCACCAGGCCCATCACATGGCGCAGCAGCGCACGGCTATCGGCGCCTTTGAAAGTCGGATCGGTATCGGGGAAATGTTTGCCGATATCGCCCAGCGCTACTGCACCGAGCAGGGCATCACTCAGCGCGTGCAGCAGCACGTCACCGTCGGAATGAGCGACAAGACCGAATTTATGGGGAATCCGTACGCCGCCGAGGGTGATGAAATCGCCTTCGCCGAAGCGGTGTACGTCATAGCCATGACCGATACGCATAAAGAACAACGCCCTGAAAAAGTCAGGGCGTGATTCTAACCGCATTGCCCCGTAGCCCGGATGAAATCCGGGGGGCGAATTTCTCGGATTTCATCCGGGCTACGACTACCGCAAAGCAGCAGCGTGATGACGCAGGTGATCGTCGATGAAGCTGGCGATGAAGTAGTAGCTGTGGTCATAGCCCGGCTGCATGCGCAGCGTCAGCGGATGAGCGGCCGCCTTGGCCGCAGCCTGCAACGCCTGCGGCTTGAGCTGGCCTTCGAGAAAATCGTCACGATCGCCCTGATCGACCAGGATCGGCAGCTTCTCGCTGGCCTCGGCGATCAGCACGCTGGCATCCCACTCACGCCAGCGCGAACGCTCCTCGCCCAGATACAGGGAAAAGGCCTTCTCGCCCCAGGGACAGTTCATCGGATTGCTGATCGGTGAGAACGCCGATACCGACTGGTAACGCCCCGGATTCTTCAACGCACAGATCAGCGCACCGTGACCGCCCATGGAATGGCCGGCGATGCCACGCTTGTCCGAGACGGGGAAGTTGGCCTCGATCAGCGCCGGCAACTCCTGCACCACGTAGTCGTACATGCGGTAGTGCCGCGCGAAGGGCTCCTGGGTGGCATTGACATAAAAGCCTGCACCCAGACCGAAGTCATAGGCGCCGTTGGCGTCATCGGCCACGCCCTCGCCACGCGGGCTGGTGTCCGGCGCGATGATGATCAACCCCAGTTCGGCTGCCATGCGCTGAGCGCCAGCCTTCTGCATGAAGTTCTCGTCGGTGCAGGTCAACCCGCTCAGCCAGTACAGCACCGGCAGCTTGGCGCCCTGCTCGGCCTGAGGCGGCAGGTAGACAGCGAACACCATGTCGCAGTTGAGGCTACTGGAGCGATGGCGGTAGCGCTTGTGCCAGCCGCCGAAGCTCTTGTTGCTGGAAACGATTTCGAGGGTCATGGCCACTCCGTAGGGTGCGCCATGCGCACCAGGGATTAGCGGTGCGCGCAGCCTAGGAGGCCCCACGCACCCTACGAAAGAATCCGCACGACCATCAGCCGTGCGGCACGCCATCAGAAATGGATGACGGTACGAATGCTCTTGCCCTCGTGCATCAGCTCGAACGCTTCGTTGATCTGATCCAGCCCCATGTTGTGCGTGATGAAGGTATCCAGCGGGATTTCGCCTTTCTGCGACTTCTCGACATAGCTCGGCAGCTCGCTGCGACCCTTGACGCCACCGAAGGCACTGCCGCGCCAGACGCGACCGGTCACCAGCTGGAATGGGCGGGTGCTGATCTCGGCACCGGCCGGCGCGACGCCGATGATGGTCGACTCGCCCCAGCCCTTGTGGCAGCACTCCAGCGCAGCGCGCATCAGTTGCACGTTGCCGATGCACTCGAAGCTGTAATCGACGCCACCGTCGGTCATCTCGACGATGACTTCCTGGATCGGCTTGCTGTGCTCCTTCGGGTTGACGAAATCGGTGATGCCCAGCTCACGTGCCACGGCTTCCTTCGCCGGGTTGATGTCGATACCGATGATGCGCGAAGCCTTGGCCATCTTGGCGCCGATGATCGCCGCCAGACCGATGCCGCCCAGACCGAAGATGGCCACGGTGGAGCCTTCGGTGACCTTGGCAGTATTGAGCACGGCACCGATACCGGTGGTCACGCCGCAACCGAGCAGGCAGACCTTGTCCAGCGGCGCCTCCTTCGGGATCACCGCAACCGAGACTTCCGGCAATACGGTGTATTCGGAGAAGGTCGAACAGCCCATGTAGTGGTAGATCGGCTCACCGTTGTAGCTGAAACGGGTGGTGCCGTCCGGCATCAGGCCCTTGCCCTGGGTGGCACGCACCGAGCTGCACAGGTTGGTTTTCTGCGACTTGCAGAATTTGCACTCCCCGCACTCGGCGGTGTACAGCGGAATCACATGGTCGCCGACCTTCACCGACGTCACACCCTCACCTACCGCCTCGACGATGCCACCGCCCTCGTGGCCCAGCACGCAGGGGAACACGCCTTCGGAGTCCTGACCGGACAGGGTGTAAGCATCGGTATGGCAAACGCCAGTGGCGACGATGCGCACCAGCACTTCACCGGCCTTCGGCGGCTCGACATCGATCTCGACGATCTTCAGCGGCTCGTTGGGCGCGAAAGCGACGGCAGCACGGGACTTGATCATGAAAGCTCTCCTGAGCGTTGCGAAAGTGCCGAGCAGTCTAGAACAACGGCTTGAAGAGATAATTCAACAGATATAAAAACATTATTGCCACACAGGGATAATATGCTCATCCATCAATGACACTGGAGCAAACCATGAGTCGCTGGGAAGGACTCGACGAGTTCGTCGCAGTCGCCGAATGTGGCCAGTTCAGCGCCGCCGCTGAGCGACTGGGACTGTCCACTTCGCAAGTCAGCCGCCAGGTGGCGCGCCTGGAGGACCGCCTGCAGAGTCGCCTGTTCTACCGCAGCACGCGTCGCGTGGCGCTGACCGAGGCCGGGCAACTGTTCCTGCAGCATTGCCAGCGCCTGCAGGATGCGCGCGAAGAAGCGCTGCGGGCAGTCGGCGACCTCGGAGCGGAGCCCAAGGGGCTGCTGCGCATGACCTGCGCGGTGGCCTATGGCGAGCGCTTCATCGTGCCGCTGGTGAATGACTTCATGGCTCGTCACCCGCAGTTGCGGGTGGAAATCGAATTATCCAACCGCCAGTTGGACCTGCTGCACGAAGGCCTGGACCTGGCCATTCGCCTGGGGCGTCTGCAGGACTCACGACTGATGGCGGCACGCCTGGCGCCTCGGGAAATGTACCTGTGCGCTGCGCCGGAATACCTCCAGCGCTATGGCCGGCCACACTCGTTGTCGGAACTGGCCCGCCACAACTGCCTGATCGGCAGCAGCGATCACTGGAGCTTTGCCGAGAACGGCCGGGAAACCCAGGTGCGAGTACAAGGCAACTGGCGCTGCAACAGCGGCCAGGCCGTGCTTGATGCGGCGCTACGTGGGTTCGGCTTGTGCCAACTACCGGACTACTACGTGCTGGAATACCTGCGCAGCGGGCGGCTGATCTCCCTGCTGGAACAGCACCGTCCACCGAATACTGCGGTCTGGGCGCTCTATCCGCAGCAACGCCACCTCTCACCGAAGATCCGCCAGCTAATCGACTCGTTGCGCCTGGGGCTCAGTCAATGCGCCGAGTACGCCGCCCCCGCCTGAGCCCTGCAACAACCTTGTCGCTCAGCTGAACCGTCATGGAATGTCACAAGCTGGGGCGAAACTTGGACGAGGCGACCGCGTCACAACCAATGTCCCCGGCTAACGGGGCCTCACGAATTCAGCAGCATGAGGACATGGTTATGCAGGTACTGGTCAACAGCGGTAAGCACGTCGCCTCGTCGATGGCCTTCAAGGAAGACATCAGCAGTCGCGTGCGCAACAAGCTGCAACGCTACGAGGATCACCTCACCCGGATCGAAGTCCACCTTTCCGACGAGAACGCGCTCAAGAGCGGCCCCCAGGACAAGCGCTGCAAGGTCGAGGCACGGATGAAAGGACGTGACCCGCTGACGGTATCCCACGATGCAGAGGAAATGCATCAGGCCATCGACGGCGCCATGAACAAGCTGACCAACGCGCTGGATCGCAACCTGGGCAAGGACGCCAGGAACTGGACGCACTGAGGCAACGATGCAATCAATGGCCGCTTGGCCAGAGTGACTGCAGATAGTGCAGATCTTCCGGGCGGGTGACCTTGAGATTGTCCGCCCGGCCTTCGATCAGACGCGGCGCCTGCCCCGCCCACTCCATGGCAGAGGCCTCATCGGTAATCGCCACCTGCGCCTGCAGCGCCTGGCTCAGCGCGCCATGCAATGCCCCCAGGCGGAACATCTGCGGCGTATAGGCCTGCCAGATCACACTGCGATCCACGGTCTGCACCACTCGCCCGTCTGCACTGGCACGCTTGAGCGTATCGCGCGCCGGCACGGCCAGCAGGCCGCCCACCGGATCATCGGCCAACTCTGCCAGCAAACGGTCCAGATCCTGTCTGGCCAGATTGGGGCGCGCGGCGTCATGCACCAGCACCCAGTCCTCGGCCCCCGCGCCTTCGGCAAGCAGCGCCTGCAACCCGGCCAGTACCGAATCGGCCCGCTCACGCCCGCCTGGCGCGCGACGCACACGCGGATCGCTGGCAACCGGGAGTTGCGGCCAGAACGGATCATCCACCGCCACGCATACGACTGCTCCCAGCAAGCCAGGATGATCGAGAAAGCAAAGCAGGCTGTGTTCGAGAATGCTGCGACCGGCAATCTGCAGGTACTGCTTGGGGCGGTCGGCAGCCATCCGTGCACCGACGCCAGCTGCTGGAATCACCAGCCAGAATGGGACTGTCATTCGGTCAGCAGGTAGAGGGTTTCACCCTCTTTGAGCATGCCCAGCTCCTGCCGTGCGCGCTCTTCAACGGTCTCCATACCGCGCTTGAGCTCCATCACCTCGGCCTCGAGGATGCGGTTACGCTCCAACAGACGCTCGTTCTCGCCCTGCTGCTCGGCGATCTGCTGCTGCAGGCGGCTTACCTGGGCAAGACTGCCCTCGCCGACCCACAGACGATACTGCAGACCGGCAAGCAGCAGGATCAGCACGATGAACAGCCAGTACGGACTACGCATGGAGCGGCTCGCAGATTGAGTCATCGGCATGGTAGGGGCTGCGTTCATGCTTGAAAAGAAGCCGACTGATGAGTGACATGGGGTTTAAGGTTCTGCATCCGTGCAAGGGTTCCCGGAAATCGACGAAACGCCGACGAAAAAGGTCATATCAGCAATGGCACAGCCCTTGTAGGAGCGGCTTCAGCCGCGAAAATTCGCGAATAAATCCGCTCCTACATGCCGGCACCAGCGCTAGGCCGCCACAAAAAAGGGCGACTTGCGTCGCCCTTTTCTACCACGCAGTGATCAGCCGCGGAACTCGGCACGACCTTTATAGGGCGCCTTGCCGCCCAGCTGCTCTTCGATGCGCAGCAGCTGGTTGTACTTGGACACACGGTCGGAACGGCACAGCGAACCGGTCTTGATCTGACCCGCGGCAGTACCCACGGCCAGATCGGCGATGGTGCTGTCTTCGGTTTCGCCGCTGCGGTGCGAGATCACCGCGGTGAAGCCGGCGGCCTTGGCCATCTGAATGGCCTCCAGGGTTTCGGTCAGCGAGCCGATCTGGTTGAACTTGATCAGGATCGAGTTGCCGATCTTCTCGTCGATGCCGCGCTTGAGGATCTTGGTATTAGTGACGAACAGATCGTCGCCAACCAGCTGTACCTTCTCGCCGATCTTGTCGGTCAGCACCTTCCAGCCGGCCCAGTCGGACTCGTCCATGCCGTCTTCGATGGAGATGATCGGGTAACGCTGGGTCAGGCCAGCCAGGTAGTCGGCGAAACCGGCGGCGTCGAAGACCTTGCCCTCGCCTTCCAGATCGTACTTGCCGTCCTTGAAGAACTCGCTGGAAGCGCAGTCCAGGGCCAGGGTCACGTCGTCGCCCAGCTTGTAGCCGGCGTTGGCCACGGCCTCGGCGATGGCGGCCAGAGCATCTTCGTTGGAGGCCAGGTTCGGCGCGAAGCCACCTTCGTCACCCACGGCAGTGTTCAGGCCACGGGCCTTCAGCACGGCTTTCAGGTGATGGAAGATCTCGGCGCCCATGCGCAGGGCGTCGGCGAAATTCTTGGCGCCGACCGGCTGTACCATGAATTCCTGGATGTCGACGTTGTTATCGGCATGCTCGCCGCCGTTGATGATGTTCATCATCGGCACCGGCATGGAGTAGACGCCCGGGGTGCCATTCAGGTCGGCGATGTGCGCGTACAGCGGCACGCCCTTGGCCTGAGCAGCAGCCTTGGCAGCGGCCAGAGACACGGCGAGGATGGCGTTGGCGCCCAGCTTGGCCTTGTTCTCGGTACCGTCGAGTTCGATCATCGCGCGGTCAAGCGCTTTCTGATCGGCAGCGTCCTTGCCCAGCAGCAGGTCGCGAATCGGGCCGTTGATATTGGCGACGGCTTTCAGCACGCCTTTGCCCAGGTAACGGCTCTTGTCGCCATCACGCAGCTCAAGCGCTTCGCGCGAGCCAGTGGAGGCGCCAGACGGAGCACACGCGCTGCCGACAATGCCACCTTCCAGAATTACATCGGCTTCCACGGTGGGGTTGCCACGGGAGTCGAGAACCTCACGACCCTTGATGTCGACGATCTTTGCCATTGTTGTTAACGCTCCAAAGGTTGACGATAAGACTGCAGCAGCGGGCTGCGCAGGGCCGCCGCCACCCAAACGGGCAAGGCTGGCGGCACAGTCTGACTCACGGGTCAGGGGGATTTTTCTCGGGCGGCACTTTACCGGATTGCGTCGGCTTCAGGCAGTCTCGATTGGCGGAAAACTCTTCACCAGATCGTCAAGCTGCTTGAGCTGGCCGAGGAAAGGCTCCAGCTTGTTCAGGCGCAAGGCGCACGGGCCATCGCACTTGGCGTTTTCCGGGTCCGGATGCGCTTCGAGGAACAGACCAGCCAGCCCCTGGCTCATGCCGGCCTTGGCCAGGTCGGTGACCTGGGCACGACGACCGCCAGCGGAGTCGGCGCGACCACCCGGCATCTGCAGGGCGTGGGTCACGTCGAAGAACACCGGGTACTCGAACTGCTTCATGATGCCGAAGCCGAGCATGTCCACCACCAGGTTGTTGTAACCGAAGGAGCTGCCGCGCTCGCAAAGGATCAGTTGATCGTTACCGGCCTCTTCGCACTTGGTCAGGATGTGCTTCATTTCCTGTGGGGCGAGGAACTGCGCTTTCTTGATGTTGATCACCGCACCGGTCTTGGCCATGGCCACCACCAGGTCGGTCTGCCGCGAGAGGAAGGCCGGCAACTGGATGATGTCGCACACCTCGGCCACGGCAGCGGCCTGATGCGGCTCGTGAACGTCGGTGATCACCGGCACGCCGAAGGTCTTCTTCACTTCCTCGAAGATCTTCATGCCCTCTTCCAGGCCCGGGCCGCGGAAGGAGTTAATGGAGGAACGGTTGGCCTTGTCGAAGCTGGCCTTGAACACGTAGGGGATGCCGAGCTTCTCGGTCACCCGCACGTATTCCTCGCAGGCCTGCATGGCCAAGTCGCGCGACTCGAGCACGTTGATGCCGCCGAACAGCACGAAAGGCTTGTCGTTGGCGATCTCGATATCGCGAACCTTGATGATCTTCTGCGCCATGGGTCAGACCTTCTTCGCTTTCTGCGCCAGCGCGGCGTTGACGAAACCGCTGAACAGCGGGTGACCGTCACGCGGCGTGGAGGTGAATTCCGGGTGGAACTGGCAAGCGACGAACCACGGATGATCCGGTGCCTCGACCACTTCCACCAGCGCGCCGTCGCCAGAACGGCCAGTAACCTTCAGGCCTGCCTCGGTCAGCTTCGGCAACAGGTTGTTGTTCACTTCGTAACGGTGACGGTGACGCTCGACGATCACGTCCTTGCGATAGCAGTCGTGCACCTTGGAGCCGGCCTGCAGCTGGCAGTCCTGCGCACCCAGGCGCATGGTGCCGCCCAGGTCGGAGTTCTCGCTGCGCTGCTCGACGCTGCCTGCAGCGTCCTGCCATTCGGTGATCAGGCCGACCACCGGGTGCTGACTGGCCATGTCGAATTCGGTGGAGTTGGCATCGGTCCAGCCCACCACATTGCGGGCATATTCAATCACCGCGACCTGCATGCCGAGGCAGATGCCCAGGTAAGGGATCTTGTTCTCACGAGCGTACTGCACGGTCTTGATCTTGCCTTCCACGCCGCGCAGACCGAAGCCGCCCGGGACCAGGATGGCATCGACGCCTTCGAGCAGGCCGGTGCCCTGGTTCTCGATGTCTTCGGAGTCGATATAGCGCAGGTTGACCTTGGTACGGTTCTGGATGCCGGCGTGGCTCATCGCCTCGATCAGCGACTTGTACGCATCGAGCAGCTCCATGTACTTGCCGACCATGGCGATGGTGACTTCTTTCTCCGGGTTGAGCTTGGCATCGACCACGCGATCCCACTCGGACAGGTCGGCACCGCCGCACTCCAGACCGAAACGCTCGACGACGAAGTCATCCAGGCCCTGGGCATGCAGCACGCCCGGGATCTTGTAGATGGTATCGACGTCTTCCAGGCTGATCACCGCACGCTCTTCGACGTTGGTGAACAGGGCGATCTTGCGCCGCGAAGACACATCGATCGGATGGTCGGAGCGGCACACCAGCACGTCAGGCTGCAGACCGATGGAACGCAGCTCCTTGACCGAGTGCTGGGTCGGCTTGGTCTTGGTCTCGCCGGCGGTGGCGATGTAGGGCACCAGGGTCAGGTGCATCAGCATGGCACGCTTGGCGCCCACTTCCACGCGCAGCTGGCGAATGGCTTCGAGGAACGGCTGCGACTCGATGTCGCCAACGGTGCCGCCGATTTCCACCAGGGCCACGTCGGCATCGCCGGCACCCTTGATGATGCGACGCTTGATTTCGTCGGTGATGTGCGGAATGACCTGGATGGTCGCGCCCAGGTAGTCACCACGGCGCTCCTTGCGCAGTACGTCTTCGTACACACGGCCGGTGGTGAAGTTGTTGCTCTTGGTCATCGTGGTGCGGATGAACCGCTCGTAGTGACCCAGGTCGAGGTCGGTCTCGGCGCCGTCCTGGGTGACGAATACTTCACCGTGCTGGAACGGGCTCATGGTGCCCGGATCGACGTTGATGTAGGGGTCCAGCTTGAGCATGGTGACCTTCAGGCCCCGCGCCTCCAGGATGGCCGCCAGTGAAGCCGAGGCGATGCCTTTCCCCAATGAAGAAACAACACCACCCGTGACGAAGATGTAGCGCGTCATGAAAAACCCTAGAAGTCTGCGTTTAAGCGGTCAGTGCCGCCGGGGAAAGCGAAGGAGCGCCATCGACAACACAATGGCAAGCTCGCCAAGCTCCCTGAGGGAGTCGGCAAAAGCTGTATTAAGACGGGAGCGTAGTCTACCCGAAAGGCCTTACCAGCTCAAACCTTGCGCGCCGATAGGCGGCGACCAGTGCAGACGCACCCGGCTGGCCTCGATTCCTGGCGCTTGCGTCAGGTTCGCCACCGCCATCAGCTCATCGCCATCGAACAACAGCGGCAGGCGCGAGCGCACGAATGCAGGCACGCGCATCTCGTTCAGCAAGCGTTTGAGGTCACGCCGCCCACGTCCCGGCACCTGCAGCGACTCGCCGCCCACGCGGTAACGCAGATGCCAGCGACCTTGAGGCAGTTCGCCCTGTAGATGCACATGACCATTGTCGGGAAGTTCGACCGATTCGGAAAACGAGTCGCAGGCTAGATCGAGTGGATCCAGCGGCCGCAGCCACTCACCATTGAGCCACCACAGCCGACCATCGGCACGGTGCAGTTCACCATCGACCAGCTTCCAGATCGGCGTCGCATCCGTGGCGGCATCACGCAGGTCACACCAGCCGGCCCAGTGATCGCTATCGGGCAGGCGCGTCAGCGGCGCCAGCCAGTGGCGCAGCAGATTGCGCTGACGCGCATCGCTCAGCGCGGTCACGGCCGACAAATCTAGAGAAGGCAACGGCAGCCAGGGTAAAGCGCAAACGCCACGCGCAGCCAGCAGGTCCATCTCGGCCAGTTCGTCCAGCAATTGCTGGGCCTCGCTCAAATGGCTGGCGCTGCGCGCAAGGCTTGCCGTCATCTGCGGCCAGCGTTCGGCCAGCAGCGGCATCACCTGCCTGCGCAGGAAATTGCGGCTGAAGTGCTCGTCGGCATTGCTCGGATCCTCGACCCAGGCAAGCCCATGACTCTGCGCATAGGCCTGCAACTCAGCCCGTGAGCAGTCGATCAGCGGCCGAACCAGGCTGCCCTGCCCCAACGGCCGACTGGCCGGCATCGCCGCCAGCCCGCGCACGCCTGCGCCCCGCAACAGACGAAACAGCAGGGTTTCGGCCTGATCGTCGCGATGCTGGGCACTGAGTAATGCTTCACCCGGCCCCAGCCGCTCACTGAATGCCGCATAACGCGAACGGCGGGCAGCCTGCTCCAGGCTTGCCCCCGGCGCCACCTGCACCCTGACGACCTCCAAGGGAATATCCAGCCGCGCACAAATCTCCGCGCAATGCTCAGGCCAGCCATCAGCCGCCGGCTGCAGCCCATGATGGACATGAATGGCGGACAGCGCTGGCAACTCCTCGTCCCTCGCCCAGGCGGCGAGCAGATGCAGCAGCACGCTGGAATCCAGGCCACCGGAGAAGGCGATACGCCAGGCAGGAGCTGTGCGCCAGGGCTGCATGGCCTGGCGCAGGCGAATGGTGAAATCGGTCATCGGCCAAGCTTAAACAACAATGGGCCCGAAGGCCCATTGAGATATGCACTGAGTGAACTCAGGCGATGCCGTAGCTCATCAGGCGATCGTAACGACGCTTGAGCAGCGCGTCGGTATCGTGCTTCTGCAGGCTGGCGAGCTGCTTGGTCAGCTCCTGACGGATAGACTCGGATGCCGCGACCGGATCACGGTGCGCGCCGCCGAGAGGCTCGGCGATCACCTGATCGACGATACCCAGATCCTTCAGGCGTTCGGCGGTGATGCCCATGGCTTCGGCAGCATCCGGCGCCTTCTCGGCAGTGCGCCAGAGGATCGAGGCGCAACCTTCCGGCGAGATCACCGAGTAGGTGGAGTATTGCAGCATGTTCAGCTGGTCGCAGACACCGATGGCCAGCGCACCGCCGGAGCCACCTTCACCGATAACGGTGGCGATGATCGGGGTTTTCAGGCGCGCCATCACGCGCAGGTTCCAGGCGATGGCCTCGCTCTGGCCCCGCTCTTCAGCGTCGATACCCGGGTAGGCACCGGGGGTGTCGATGAACGTGAGGATCGGCATCTTGAAGCGCTCGGCCATCTCCATCAGACGGCAGGCCTTGCGGTAGCCTTCCGGGCGCGGCATGCCGAAGTTGCGGCGCACCTTCTCGCGCACCTCACGGCCCTTCTGGTGACCGATGATCATCACCGGCTGATCACCCAGGCGCGCCACACCACCAACGATGGCGGCGTCGTCGGAGAAGTGACGGTCGCCATGCAGTTCATCGAACTCGGTAAAGATGTGCTGGATGTAGTCCAGGGTGTAGGGGCGGCGCGGGTGGCGCGCGAGCTGCGCGATCTGCCAGCTGGTCAGGTTGCCGAAGATGCTTTCGGTCAGGGCGCTGCTCTTGTCCTGCAGGCGGGCAATCTCGTCGCCGATATTCAGCGCGTTGTCATTGCCAACCAGGCGTAGCTCTTCGATCTTGGCTTGCAGGTCGGCGATCGGCTGTTCGAAATCGAGGAAATTCGGGTTCATAGTCATCCGTCTTGCGTCGACGGCCAAGTGGCCGGGGAGCTGATCCATTAGGGAACCGCTGAAAAACGTAGGCGAGGCAGCCGATGCAAGGCAAAAACAGGCGAAGAAGCGGAGTTTACGAGCTGTAAATGAGCATTCTGAGCATGTTTTTAACGCAGCAGCGGCAACGCAGGTAGTTTTTCAGCGGTTTTCTAGGCGCCCTACCTTAAGGGATAGGACGCAACGGGTCGACACCCGCAGGTGTCGATGCCAACACAAAGGGGTATTTTCCCCTCTTGCATCAGCGGTAGTGCAAAAAGACGTTGTCGCGCCCGAACTGGTCACGCAATGCCTGAATCAAAGTGTCGGCCGGGTCGATTCGCCAGGCATCGCCGAATTGAAGCAAGGCGCGTGCCTCCTCGCCACTGTAGTCGACGGTCACCGGGCAGGCGCCCTTGTGCTTGCTGCACAACTCGGCCAGCCAGCGCAGGCGATCACCCTTGAGCGCTTCGCTGGCGACCTTCACCCGCAGGCTGTCGGCCAGGCCGGTGCGCGCCTCTTCCAGGCTCATCACGCGCTTGGCGCGCAGACGCAAACCGCCGGAGAAGTCGTCGTTGCTGACTTCACCTTCGACCACCACCAGCGCATCGTTCTGCAGCAGCGCCTGGTTGCTGGCGAAGGCGTCGGCGAACAGCGAAGCCTCGATGCGCCCGGAGCGGTCATCGAGGGTAATGAAGCCCATCTTGTCGCCCTTCTTGTTCTTCATCACCCGCAGGTTGACGATCATCCCGGCGATGGTCTGGGTATCGCGCGCCGGCTTGAGCTCGACGATGCGCTGACGGGCGAAACGACGAATCTCACCTTCGTATTCATCGATGGGGTGGCCGGACAGGTAGATACCCAAGGTGTCCTTCTCGCCTTTCAGACGCTCCTTGATCGGCAGTTCGCGCGCCTTGCGGTGGTTGGCGTAGACATCCGCCTCGGGCTCGGCGAACAGGCCGCCGAATAGATCCATGTGGCCGCTCTCGGCGCTACGCGCGGTCTGCTCGGCGGACTGTACCGCTTCTTCCATGGACGCCAGCAGCACCGCGCGGTTCTTGTCCACGCTGGCCTGGTAGGCCTTGAGCTCGTCCTGATAGTACGGACCGAGACGATCCAGCGCGCCGCTGCGGATCAACGCCTCCAGAGTGCGTTTATTGATGCGTTTGAGGTCGACGCGGTTGCAGAAGTCGAACAGATCCTTGAACGGCCCGCCCTCGGCGCGACATTCGACGATGGCCTCCACCGGCCCCTCGCCCACGCCCTTGACCGCACCGAGACCGTAGACGATACGACCGTCGTCGTTGACGGTGAACTTGAACTCGGAGACGTTCACGTCCGGCGGATCGATGCGCAACTTCATGTTGCGACACTCTTCCACCAGGATCACCACCTTATCGGTGTTGTGCATATCCGCCGAGAGCACGGCCGCCATGAACGGCGCCGGATAATGCGCCTTGAGCCAGGCCGTCTGGTAAGACACCAGGCCGTAGGCAGCGGAGTGCGACTTGTTGAAGCCGTAACCGGCGAACTTTTCCACCAGGTCGAAGATGTTACCCGCCAGCTCGGCATCGATGCCGTTGTTGGCGCAGCCCTCGATGAAGCCGCCGCGCTGCTTGGCCATTTCCTCGGGCTTCTTCTTGCCCATGGCGCGGCGCAGCATGTCCGCCTGACCCAGGGTATAACCGCCCATCACCTGGGCGATCTGCATCACCTGCTCCTGATACAGGATGATGCCGTAGGTCGGCTTGAGCACCGGTTCCAGGCCAGCGTACTGGTAATCGGGGTGCGGGTAGGACAGCTCGGCACGACCGTGCTTACGGTTGATGAAGTCGTCCACCATGCCGGACTGCAGCGGGCCGGGGCGGAACAGCGCCACCAGTGCGATCATGTCTTCCAGGCAGTCGGGCTTGAGCTTCTTGATCAGCTCCTTCATGCCGCGCGATTCGAGCTGGAAGACCGCGGTGGTCTCGGCCTTCTGCAGCATGTCGTAGGTCTTCTTGTCATCCAGCGGGATAAAGTCGATGTTGACCAACTCCTCATCCGAGGCACCGTCGCGCTTCTGGATGCGGTGGATGGTCTCCATCGCCCACTTGATGATGGTCAGGGTTCGCAGGCCGAGGAAGTCGAACTTGACCAGGCCGGCCTGCTCGACGTCGTCCTTGTCGAACTGGGTCACCAGGCCACCGCCCTCCTCGTCACAGGCAATCGGCGAGAAGTCGGTGAGCTTGGTCGGCGCGATCACCACGCCCCCGGCGTGCTTGCCGGTGCCACGCACCACGCCTTCGAGCTTGAGCGACATGTCCCAGATTTCCTGGGCTTCCTCGTCGTTCTTGAGGAACTCACGCAGCGGCTCCTCCATCTCGTAGGCCTTCTCCAGAGTCATGCCCACTTCGAAGGGGATCATCTTCGACAGACGGTCGGCCAGGCCGTAGGACTTGCCCTGCGCCCGCGCCACGTCACGCACCACTGCCTTGGCCGCCATCGAGCCGAAGGTGATGATCTGGCTGACCGCGTTGCGCCCGTACTTCTCAGCCACGTAGTCGATCACCCGATCGCGGCCGTCCATGCAGAAGTCGACGTCGAAGTCGGGCATGGAAATCCGCTCGGGGTTGAGGAAGCGCTCGAACAGCAGGTCGTAGGCCAGGGGATCCAGGTCGGTGATCTTCAGCACGTAGGCCACCAGCGAGCCGGCACCCGAACCACGGCCCGGGCCGACCGGCACGCCGTTGTTCTTGGCCCACTGGATGAAGTCCATCACGATCAGGAAGTAACCGGGGAAACCCATCTGAATGATGATGTCGAGCTCGAAGTTGAGGCGGTCGATATAGACCTGCTTCTTCGCCTCGTAATCCGGCGTGTCCTTGGGCAACAGCACGGCAAGACGCTCTTCCAGCCCCTCGAAGGAGGCATGGCGCAGGTAGTCGTCGATGCCCATGCCGTTAGGCGTAGGGAAGTCCGGCAGGAAGTACTTGCCGAGCTGCACCTCGATATTGCAGCGCTTGGCGATCTCGACGGTGTTTTCCAGGGCTTCCGGCAGATCGGAGAACAGCTCCCACATTTCCTCAGCGCTTTTCAGGTACTGCTGATCAGAGTAATTGCGCGGCCTACGCGGGTCATCCAGGGTACGACCCTCGCCGATGCAGACGCGCGTTTCGTGCGCCTCGAAGTCGTCCTGCTTGATGAACCGCACGTCGTTGGTGGCCACCAGTGGCGCCTCGACACGATCAGCCAGCGCTACGGCGGCGTGCAGGTATTCCTCATCACCCACCCGGCTGGTGCGCTGCACTTCGAGATAGAAACGATCCGGGAACACAGACATCCACTCGCGCAGGCGCGCTTCCGCCAGCACTTCGTCCCCCCCCAGCAACGCCTGGCCGACTTCGCCTTCACGTGCACCGGACAACGCGATCAGGCCCTCAGCGGCCTCCTTGACCCAGTCACGCTGAATGATCACCAGGTCGTTGCTCTGCCCCTCGGCCCAGCCGCGGGAAATCAACTCGGTGAGATTGCGATAGCCCTTGGGGTTCATCGCCAGCAGGGTCAGGCGCGTCAGCGGGCCGTCCTCCTCGGCGCTGGCCAGCCAGATATCGGCGCCGCAGATTGGCTTGACCCCGGCGCCCATGGCCGTCTTGTAGAACTTCACCAGCGAGCACATGTTGCTCATGTCGGTGACCGCCACCGCTGGCATGCCGGCCCCGGCAACGGCCTTGATCAGCGGTTTGACCCGCACCAGGCCATCGACCAGGGAGTATTCGGTGTGCAGACGCAGGTGGACGAAAGCTTGAGTCATGGGCGGCCTTGCAGGTGAAAACGACAAAGCGGCGATTGTAGCCTAAGCGCGTCTGGCTGAGGGCCAGAGGTTCAGATCGTGGCAGCGATGCAATCGACGGCTACAGGCTCGAGCAACGCGCGCACCGGGGCGAAGGAACGCCGATGGATGGGGGTCGGCCCCAGGCGCTGCAGCGCCTCGAGATGAACGGGCGTCGGATAGCCCTTGTGACCGGCAATGCCGTAGCCGGGATAGAGGCGATCCATCTCGAGCATCTCGCGGTCGCGGCTGACCTTGGCCAGGATCGAAGCTGCAGCAATCGCCGGTACTCGACTGTCCCCCTTGACCACCGGCGCACTGGGCACTGCCAGCCGGGGGCAGCGATTGCCATCGATCAGTGCAAGTTTCGGCGTCACGCTCAGGCCTTCGACAGCCCGCTGCATGGCCAGCATGGTGGCATGCAGGATGTTCAGGCGGTCGATTTCCTCAACCTCGGCGCGGGCGATGCACCAGGCCAGGGCCTTCTCGCGAATCTCGTCGAACAGCACTTCGCGACGCGCCTCGGTGAGCTTCTTCGAGTCGTTCAGCCCGATGATCGGCCGGGCCGGATCGAGAATCACCGCCGCCGTGACCACCGCGCCGCAAAGCGGGCCACGGCCGACTTCATCGACGCCGGCGACCAGCTCTTCGACCAGGGTGAAGTCGAGACCCAGCTGCATCAGCCGCGCCCAGCCAGCTTGAGCACGGCGTCCGCAGCCGACACCGAAGCATCTCGACGCAGCGCGCGATGAATCACATCGAAGCCTTCGGTCTGCACCTGCCCACCATCGATCAGCGGCGCCACGGTCTGCGCGAGGGCTTCTGGCGTGGCCGCCTCCTGAATCAGCTCGGGCACCAGCAGGCGCTCGGCCAGCAGATTGGGTAGCGAGATATACGGACTCTTCACCAACCGTTTGAGAATGCGATAGGTCATGGGCGCCACACGGTAGGCCACTACCATCGGCCGCTTGTACAGCAGCGCCTCCAGGGTCGCAGTACCGGAGGCAATCAGAACCGCATCGCAGGCAGCCAGCGCTTCATGGGAACGACCGTTGAGCAAGGTCAACGGCAGATCACGCCCGGCCAGCATCTGCTCCAGCTGCTCGCGACGCTCAGGCGTGGCGCAAGGCAGAAGGAAGCGAACACCCGGGCGAAGTGAGCGCAGGCGAATCGCCGCGTCGAGAAACAGCTCGCCGAGACGCGCGACCTCACCGCCGCGACTCCCCGGCATCAAGGCCACCACCGGCCCGTCTTGCGGCAAATCCAGCGCCTCGCGCGCAGCAGCACGATCAGCCTGTTGAGGAATGGCGTCAGCCAGCGGATGACCGACGAAACGCACCGGCACCTGATGAGCGTCGTAGAACTGCGCCTCGAACGGGAACAGAGTGAGCATCAGATCGCAGGCTTCGCGAATCTTCAGCACGCGCTTCTGCCGCCAGGCCCAGACCGACGGGCTGACGTAATGCACGGTCTTGATCCCGGCTCGGCGCAGCTTGAGCTCCAGGCCCAGATTGAAGTCGGGGGCATCGATGCCGATGAACACGTCCGGCTGCGCCGCGATCAGATCGCGGGCCAGCTGGCGGCGACGGCCAAGCAACTCGAACAGACGGCCGAGCACCTCGACTAGGCCCATGACCGCCAGGCGCTCCATGGGAAAGTAGGATTTCAGGCCCTCGGCTTCCATGCGAGCACCGCCAACACCGATGAACTCGGCATCGGGATGGCGCGCCTTGATGGCCTGCATCAGGCCGGAACCGAGAATGTCACCGGACGCCTCACCGGCGACCAGTGCGACGCGAAGAGGTCTGCTCATAGGTATCAGCGCGTGATGCCGCGCGTGGAGGCCTGGATGGAATCACGGAAGATCGCCACTTCCGGGAACTGCGCAGCAGACTCGGCCAGCTCGGCCAGTGCCTGCTCGACGGTCAGCCCCTGGCGGTAAACCAGCTTGTAGCCCTTGCGCAGCGCGGCGATGGCCTCAGCGGAGAAACCTCGCCGACGCATGCCCTCGAAGTTCATGCTGCGCGCCTCGGCCGGATTACCGAATACGGTGACAAAGGCCGGCACATCCTTGCCAATGGCGGTGCCCATGCCAGAAAAGCTGTGCGCACCGATGCGGCAGAACTGGTGCACCAGGGTGTAACCGGACAAGATCGCCCAGTCATCGACCCAGACATGGCCAGCCAGTGCCGTGTTGTTGACCAGAATGCAGTGGTTGCCGATCACGCTGTCGTGGCCGATATGGGCATAGGCCATGATCAGGTTGTGATCACCGATGGTGGTTTCGCTACGATCCTGCACCGTACCACGGTGAATGGTGACGCCTTCGCGGATGGTGTTGTGATCGCCGATCACCAGGCGCGTCGGCTCACCCTTGTACTTCAGGTCGGGCGTATCTTCACCCACCGAGGAAAACTGGTAGATGCGGTTGTGCTTGCCAATGACGGTCGGCCCCTTGAGCACCACGTGCGGACCGATGACTGTACCCTCGCCGATTTCCACATCGGGCCCGACAATGCTCCACGGGCCGACGACGACGTCGTCGGCCAGTCTGGCACTGGGGTCGATGATGGCGCGAGGGTCAATCAAACTCATAGCTTGCGTTCCGCACAGATGATTTCAGCGGAGCAGACTTCCTTGCCATCGACAGTGGCACGGCACTCGAATTTCCAGATGCTGCGACGATCGCTCAGGTACTTCGCCTCCAGCACAAGCTGATCGCCGGGAGTGACAGGAGAGCGGAAGCGCAGTTTGTCGGAACCGACAAAATAGTACAGGGTGCCATCGGCCGGCTTCACGCCCATCATCTTGAAACCGAGGATACCGGCGGCCTGAGCCATGGCCTCGATGATCAGCACGCCCGGCATGATCGGATGCTCGGGGAAGTGACCGTTGAAGAACGGCTCGTTGATGCTGACATTCTTGTAGGCGCGAACAGTCTTGCCTTCGACGTCCAGGTCCACCACACGATCCACCAGCAGGAACGGATAGCGGTGCGGCAAATATTCACGAATTTCGTTGATGTCCATCATGTCCGGTTAAGCCTGTAAGAAAAGAAAAGAGCACGGTCGCGCCGTGCTCAGGCATCAGATGAGACGTTTGCCGTCTGGGTCACGGCGGCCAGCTGTTTTTCCAGCTCGCGCAGACGCTTGGCCATCTCGTCCAACTGACGAATACGGGCCGCACTCTTCTTCCATTCGCCGGCCGGCTGCATGGCAGTACCGGAAGAATAGGCGCCCGGCTCGGTGATCGAACGGGTCACCATGGTCATGCCGGTGACGAACACGTTGTCGCATACCTCGATATGACCGACCATCCCCACACCACCAGCGATCATGCAGTTCTTGCCGATCTTGGTGCTGCCGGAAATCCCGCAGCAACCGGCCATGGCCGTGTTGTCACCGACCTGTACGTTGTGCGCGATCATGATCTGGTTATCCAGTTTCACGCCATTGCCGATCAGGGTGTCGGAAATCGCGCCGCGATCCACCGTGGTGTTGGCGCCGATCTCGACATCATCACCGATGGTCACGCCACCGATCTGCGCGATCTTCTGCCAGACGCCCTTCTCGTTAGCGAAACCAAAGCCCTCGCCACCGATTACCGCGCCGGACTGGATGACTACACGCTTGCCGATCTGTACGTCGTGGTACAGCGTCACGCGTGGTGCCAGCCAGCCACCGTCACCAACCACACTACGAGCACCGACCACGCAATGGGCACCGACGCTGACGTCGGCACCGATACGTGCACCGCTTTCGATAACGGCATAAGGGCCAATGCTGGCAGTTGGATCGACCTCTGCGTCAGCGGCGACCTGCGCAGTAGCATGAATTCCGGGAGCAGCCTTGGGCTTGCGATCGAACAGATGCGAGAGCTGGGCGTAGGCCAGATAAGGATTGGCGACGATCAGGGCATCGCCAGCGTAGCCTTCTGCATCAGCTGCCGTCAGCAGCACGGCACCGGCCTGGGTCTGCGTCAGGTATTTGCGATACTGGGCATTGGCCAGGAAGCTCAACTGTTCGGGCCTGGCCTCCTGCAAGGTGGCCAGGCCCGTGATGACCTTAGCTTCAGCGCCACGCAAGGTGGCGCCCAGGCGCTCGGCCAATTGGCCGAGAGTAACTGTAACAGTCATGTTTAACGCATCTGGTTCATGCGCTCGATGACTTGGCGAGTGATGTCGTACTGAGGCTTGACATCGATCACCGCACCGCGCTCGAGCACCAGGTCGAAGTTGCCGTTCTTGATCACTTCCTCGACGGCCTTATCCAGGTTCGGCTTGAGCTTGGCGAGCATCTCGCGGTCAGCGATGGCCTTGGCTTCGTTCAGTTCCTTGGATTGGAACTGGAAGTCACGGGCCTTCTGCTTGAATTCGAGCTCGAGACGCTCGCGCTCAGCCTGCTGCATCTTGTCGCCATCTTTGACCATACGATCCTGGATGCGCTTGGCGTCGCTTTCCAGAGTCTTGAGCTTGTTCAGTTGCGGACCAAACTTCTTCTCGGCATCGACGGCGTAGCGCTTGGCTGCATCCGACTCGAGCAGCGCCATCTGATAGTTCAGCACGGCCACCTTCATCTCGGCGAACGCCGGAGTGGCGATCAGGGCGGCGGTGAACAGAACCAGTTGAGTCAACTTACGCACAATGCACTCCTGCAACAAAACTGTTGGCTTTCTGTGAAACGAACTTAGAAGGTTTGACCCAGGGAGAACTGGAATACCTGAGTATCGGCATCATCCGGCTTCTTGATCGGCATGGCCAGGCTGAAACTCAGCGGACCGAGCGCAGTAATCCAGGTCAGACCAACACCTACGGAGCTTGCCAGGTTGCTGAAATCGATGTCGCAGCTGTCACTCAGCTTCTTCTGGCTGGAAGAGCAGTTGGTGTCGAAGACGTTACCCACATCCCAGAACAATGCGGTACGCAACGAGCGTTGATCCTTGACGAACGGCAGCGGGAAGAGCATCTCGACGCCACCCTGCACCAGCACGTTACCACCGAACGGCAGCGGGTCCTGATCCTGATCGTAATCAGTCCCTTGGTTTCCGGTCACAGCTACCCCTCGACTAGGAGTACTGCGCGGCCCCAGGCTGCTGTCCTCGAAGCCACGTACCGAATTGAAACCACCCGCGTAGTAGTGCTCGTAGAACGGCAGCTCAGCCGTGGAACCGTAGCTGTCGCCATAACCCAGCTGGGTATGGAAGCGCAGGGTGTAGTTGTCACTGAGCGGGGTGAAGACCTGACCACGGTAGTCGAGCTTGTAGAACGACAGGTCACTGCCTGGAATGGTGGTTTCCAGCACCAGGCTCTGCGAATGACCACGGTTGGCCAGTACACCACGGTTCAGGGTCGACTCGGACCAGCCGATGGAACCCTTGAAGTTCAGGTAGTTATCGCCCTCAGAGTCGATGAAATCGAAGATCTCGTCGACGGTATAACGACCGGTATCGATGCTGTCCTGCTGCACGGTCAGGCCGTAGGTCAGGCGCGAGGTCTCGCTGATTGGGTAACCGATATTGATACCGGCGCCCAGGCTGTCTACCGAATAGCTGGATACGTCGACTTCGAGCTCATCGTAGTCGGTGGTGCGATAGAAGGCGTTGTAACCCAGGCTGACACCGTCGACGGTCCAGTAGGGATCAACGAAGCCAAAGCTGTATCGGGTCTGGTACTCACTGCGGGTCAGACCGATGCTGACTCGGTTACCGGTACCCAGGAAGTTGTTCTGGCTGATCGAACCACCAAGGATCAGGCCAGCGTTCTGGGCAAAACCGACGCTGGCAGTGATGGAGCCGGACGGCTGCTCTTCGACGCTGTAGTTGACGTCGATCTGGTCATCAGTGCCTGGCACTTGCGGAGTTTCGACGTTGACTTCCTTGAAGAAGCCCAGGCGCTCCAGGCGAGTCTTGGACTGGTCGATCAGGTAGGTCGATGCCCAGCCACCTTCCATCTGACGCATTTCGCGACGCAGCACTTCGTCTTCGGACTTGGTGTTGCCGCGGAAGTTGATACGGTTGACGTAGGCACGCTTGCCCGGATCGACGAAGAAGGTGATCGAAACGGTGTTGTCTTCGTCGTGCGCTTCCGGCACGCCGTTGACGTTGGCGAAGGTGTAACCCTCGTTACCCAGACGACGGGTGATCAGCTCACTGGTAGTGGTCATGATCTTGCGCGAGAAGACCTGACCTTCCTTGACCAGCAGCAGTGCGCGCACATCGTCTTCCGGGACCTTGAGGTCACCGGACAGTTTCACGTCGCGAACGCTGTATTTCTCGCCTTCTTCGACGTTGACGGTGATGTAGACGTGCTTCTTGTCCGGGGTGATGGAAACCTGCGTGGAGCTGATATCCATGTTGATGTAGCCGCGGTCCAGGTAGTAAGAGCGCAGACGCTCGAGGTCACCGGACAGCTTTTCGCGGGCGTACTTGTCGTCGTTCTTGAAGAAGGACAGCCAGTTGGTGGTCTTCAGCTCGAACAGATCGACAAGATCTTCATCGGAGAACACGGTATTGCCGACCACGTTGATGTGGGAGATAGCGGCTACGGTGCCTTCGTTGATGGTGATCTTCAGCGCCACGCGGTTACGCGGCTGCGGAATCACCTCGGCTTCGATCTCGGCCGAATAACGGCCCTGAGCGACATACTGGCGCTGCAGCTCGTTACGCACGCCTTCGAGGGTGGCGCGCTGGAAGATCTCGCCCTCGGCCAGACCAGACTGGTTCAGGCCCTTGAGCAGGTCTTCAGTGCTGATGGCCTTGTTGCCTTCGATCTCGATGCCGGAGATGGAGGGACGCTCGACCACAGTAACGACCAGCACGTCGCCATCGCGACCAAGCTGAATATCCTGGAAGAAGCCGGTACGGAACAGGGAACGGGTGGCATCGACCAGTTGGCGATCATCTATCCGCTCGCCCACATTGAGCGGCAACGCGCCGAATACGCTACCAGCGGAAACCCGCTGCAGGCCGTTGACGCGTATATCGGAGATAGTGAAGGACTCGGCGTGAACTTCGGCGATCATCAATGCGGACAGTACCGCAGGTAGCAGCAGACGTTTCATGAAGTCCTTTCTTATTCCAACTGACGATAAAAACTGCCGCTTAGGCGACACTTCTTTTAAATCTCAAGAACGTATTCAGCAGTGCTCACAGGCGGCTGAGGTCGTTGACCAGGGCAAGCAACATGACCCCGATAACCAGACTGATGCCGATCTGCATCCCCCAACCCTGAACCCGCTCAGACAAGGGGCGACCACGCACCCACTCGACCAGATAAAACAGCAGATGCCCACCATCCAGTACAGGAATGGGCAGCAGATTGAGAACCCCCAGGCTAATACTCAGATATGCAAGGAATTTCAGGAAATCCCCCAGCCCTGACTCAGCTGAAGCGCCCGCCACTTTAGCAATGGTTATCGGCCCACTCAAGTTTTTTACCGAGAGCTCACCGAACAGCATTTTCTTGAGGGAATCGAGGGTCAGCAGGCTCATGGACCAGGTTTGACGCATGCCCTCGACGACGCCATCGAGCGGACCGTAGCGCACCTCGCGGAGCATCTCTGGCGGCCACTCGACACCCTGCACACCCGCGCCAAGGTAACCGCTGCGAGCTTCCCCTTCACCGCGCGACGCCAGTGTCAGCTGCACGTCCCGCTCCTGTCCTGCTCGCTCGAAGCGCAGCGTGACCGCCTCACCTGGCAATGCCCTTACACGATCAACCAAACCCTGCCAGTCAGCAAGCGGCTCACCATCGAGAGCCAGCAGTCGGTCTCCTGCTTGCAGGCCTGCTGCATAGGCAGGCCCCTTGGAGTCAACCTCAGCCAGAACCGGCTCCAGCACCGGCCGCCAGGGGCGAATCCCCAGCGAGCCAATCGGGTCCGGCTCGTCGACGCCGCGCAACCAGTTATCCAATTGCACCTGCTTGGGCGCTTCAACCGTGGAGCCCGGCTCGAGCACGCGCAGATCGAGCGTACCGCTCTCGCCCAGACGCCTTACCAGCTGCAGATTAACCGCCGCCCAACCACTGGTGGCCTCGCCGTTGACTGCAACGATCTCCTGCCCAGCACGCAGCCCGGCCACTTCCGCCAGGCTGTCCGGCTGCACGCCACCGATCACCGGCCTAACCTGCTGACTGCCGAGCATGGCGACGAACCAGAAGAACAGCAGCGCCAGCAGGAAATTGGCCAGCGGGCCAGCGGCAACAATGGCGATGCGCTGGCGTACACTCTTGCGATTGAAGGATTGCTCGACCAGTTCGGGCGGTACATCGCCCTCGCGCTCATCGAGCATCTTGACGTAGCCGCCCAGAGGAATGGCTGCTACGACGAACTCAGTGCCCTGGCGGTCGTGCCAGCGCAACAATGGCGTACCGAAGCCGACGGAAAAGCGCAGCACCTTGACGCCGCAGCGGCGAGCCACCCAGAAGTGTCCGTACTCGTGAAAGGTGACCAGGACACCCAGTGCGATCAGGGTGCCAACCAGCATGTACAACCCACTCATTTCACTTCTCCAGCCCTACGAGCCGCTCAAGTACAAGACCAACACCGGCGTGATCAACGACCAACGAGCCACTGCCCAGCCAGTTCACGCGCACGGGCATCGGCTTCGAATACTGCGTCGAGCGCTTCGACAGCCTGCACAGGCTGGGCGTTCAACACGGACTCAATCATAAGCGCGATATCAGTGAAACGGATGCGCCGCTGCAGGAAAGCCTCGACCGCCACCTCATTGACCGCGTTGAGCATCGCCGGCGCACTGCCGCCGACCTGCGCTGCCTCACGCGCCAGGCGCAAACAGGGGAAACGCTGCTCGTCGGGACGTTCGAAATCCAGTCGACCGACGGTAAACAGATCCAGAGGCGATACGCCCGAGTCGATACGCTCCGGCCAGGCCAACGCATGCGCGATGGGCGTGCGCATGTCCGGATTACCCAGCTGGGCCAGTACTGAACCGTCGATGTAATCGACCAGCGAATGAATCACGCTCTGCCGGTGGATGACCACCTCGATCTGCTCGGGACGGGCATCGAATAGCCAGCAAGCTTCGATCGACTCGAGCCCCTTGTTCATCATGCTGGCCGAATCGACCGAGATCTTGCGCCCCATCGACCAGTTCGGATGCGCGCACGCCTGCTCCGGCGTGACACGCTCCAGATCGGCCAGCGGCGTTTCGCGAAAAGGTCCACCGGAAGCCGTCAACAGTACGCGACGCACACCAACCGCCTGCAGACCGCGCGAATAGTCGCCCGGCAAGCATTGGAAAATCGCGTTGTGCTCGCTATCGATGGGCAGCAGCACCGCCCCGCTCTGCTTGACCGCCTGCATGAACAAGGCGCCGGACATCACCAACGCTTCCTTGTTGGCCAGCAGCACTTTCTTGCCGGCCTGCACAGCTGCCAGGGTCGGCTTGAGGCCCGCTGCGCCAACAATGGCCGCCATCACGCAATCGACAGCAGCGTCGGACGATACGGCGCTCAACCCAGCTTCACCGACCAACACTTCGGTCGCCAGCCCGGCAGCGCGCAGATTGTTCTGCAGTTCGAACGCTGAATCGGTATCAGACACCACCGCGTAGCGCGGGCGATGCTGCACGCACAGCACCTGCAGCTCTGCCAGACGCGAGAAGCCCGTCAGCGCGAAGACGCTGTAGCGCTCAGGATGGCGCGCGATCACATCCAGCGTACTGAGACCGATGGAGCCAGTTGCCCCCAGTACGGTGATCTGCTGCACTGCACTCACAGCGCGCCCCAACCCGCGAGCCAGAGCAATGCAGCGAACAGCGGAATGGCCGCCGTCAGGCTGTCGATGCGATCCAGCACACCACCATGCCCCGGCAGCAGATTGCTGCTGTCCTTGATCCCGGACTGACGCTTGAACATGCTTTCGGTCAGGTCGCCAACCACGGAAATCAGCACCACCACGGCAGCACCGGCAAGAGCCAGCAGCAGCCCAACAGCGGACCACCCCTGTTGCAGCCCGACCGACAGGGTGATCAACAGACTGGCCGCGAGACCACCATAGAGGCCTTCCCAGCTCTTGCCCGGGCTGACTTTGGGCGCCAGTTTGCGCTTGCCAAAATTCTTGCCGGAAAAATAAGCACCGATATCCGCGCCCCAGACCAGCACCATCACCGCGATGATCAGCGAATTGGCTTGCGGCCACTGCTTGAGCAGAACCAGCCCCTGCCAAGCCGGCAGCAGAATCAGCAAACCAATCAGCAAACGCCCCGGCACCCCACCCCAGAAACGACTGCTATCGGGGTAGGTCATTACCAGAAAGGTCGCGACCAACCACCACAGCACAGCCACCACCAGCAGCAGAGGGGCAACGACTGGCACCATGTATAGCAAGCCGAGCAAAACGGCCACTGCAGCCGCGTAGGTCACACGCAGCGACTGCGCCTCGAACCCCGCCAGACGCGCCCATTCCCAGGCACCCAGCGTGACCACCGCACCGATGAACAGGGCAAAGGCACCGCCATCGAGCAGAAAAAAACCGCCCAGGGCGATGGGCAACAGCACCAAAGCCGTGATGATTCGTTGTTTGAGCATTAAGAGCGCGCCTCAGCTTCCACCTGCTCGCTGGTCTTGCCGAAGCGACGCTGGCGGGTAGCGAAATCGGCCAGCGCCTTGCGCATGGCCTCATGCTTGAAGTCCGGCCAATAGAGGTCGGAAAAGTACAGTTCGCTGTAAGCCAACTGCCACAGAAGGAAATTGCTTATGCGGTGCTCGCCCCCCGTGCGAATACACAAGTCAGGCAAAGGCAGATCACCGGTAGCCAGGCAGCCCTGGAGCAAGTGCGGAGTGATATCCTCTGGCTGCAGATGCCCCGCCTGCACCTCGCGCGCCAGGCGCTGAGCGGCCTGAGCGATATCCCACTGACCACCATAATTGGCCGCGACCTGCAGGATGAAACGGCGACTGCCGGCAGTCATCAGCTCGGCTTCGCGCATGGCAGCCTGCAGCTCGGGATGGAAACGCGAACGGTCGCCGATGATGCGCAGACTGATGTCGTTATCCAATAGGCGCTTAGCCTCACGACGCAGCGCACCGAGGAACAACTCCATCAGCGCGCCGACCTCTTCGGCCGGGCGCTGCCAGTTTTCACTGGAAAAGGCGAACAGGGTTAGCACCTCGACACCCGACTCGGCACAGACTTCGATTACCGCGCGAACCGCATCGACCCCGGCCTTGTGCCCTGCCACACCAGGCAACAGGCGCTTCTTCGCCCAGCGGTTGTTGCCATCCATAATAATGGCGACATGCCGCGGCACCGCCCCCTGCTTGTTCTTGTCCATGTATGGGCGCCCAGCCGTCAAACGGCCATCAGGTCCGCTTCTTTAACCTCGAGCGCCTTATCTACATCACCGATGAACTTGTCGGTGATTTTCTGCAGCTCGTCAGCGGCACGACGCTCTTCGTCTTCGCTGATTTCCTTGGCCTTGGACAGTTTCTTCAGCTCGGCCAGGGCATCACGACGCACATTGCGCACCGCGACCTTGGCATCCTCAGCAACCCCACGCGCTTGCTTGGTGTAGCCCTTGCGGGTTTCCTCGGTCAGGGCTGGCATCGGCACGCGAATGGTAGTGCCGGCGCTGCTCGGGTTCAGGCCCAGGTCGGAAGTCAGGATGGCCTTCTCGATGGCGGCACTAAGGTTCTTGTCGTGAGCGACGATCTTCAGGGTGCGCGCATCTTCGACGGTGATCGCGGCTACCTGATTGAGCGGCATGTCGCTGCCCCATGCCGGGACCTTGATGCTGTCGAGAATGCTCGGATGGGCACGACCGGTACGAATGGAAGCCAGGTTACGGCCCAGAGCCTCCAGGGACTTGCTCATGCGCTCCTGAGCGTCTTTCTTGATGTCGTTGATCATTGTGCATCCTCCTCGATCAGAGTTCCTTCGGCGCCACCCACTACAACGTTCAGCAGGGCGCCGGGCTTGTTCATGTTGAAGACCCGCAGCGGCATGTTGTGATCGCGGCACAGGCAGATGGCGGTCAGATCCATCACGCCCAGCTTGCGATCGAGCACTTCGTCATAGGTCAGGCGCTCGAACTTCTCGGCATGCGGGTCCTTGAACGGGTCGGCAGTGTACACGCCATCGACCTTGGTCGCCTTCAGAACCACGTCGGCATCGATCTCGATGGCGCGCAGGCAGGCAGCCGAATCGGTGGTAAAGAAGGGGTTGCCGGTGCCCGCGGCGAAGATCACCACTTCACCCGTCTTCAGGTGACGCATGGCCTTGCGGCGATCGTAATGATCGGTCACGCCGACCATGGAAATCGCCGACATGACGATGGCCGGGATGTTCGAGCGCTCCAGCGCATCACGCATGGCCAGCGCGTTCATCACGGTCGCCAGCATGCCCATGTGGTCACCGGTAACGCGATCCATGCCGGCAGCGGAAAGCGCCGCACCGCGGAACAGGTTACCGCCACCGATCACCAGGCCGACCTGCACGCCGATACCGACCAGTTGGCCGACTTCCAGCGCCATGCGGTCGAGCACCTTAGGGTCGATACCGAAATCTTCCGAGCCCATCAGGGCTTCGCCGCTAAGTTTGAGCAGAATGCGTTTGTAGCGAGGTTGGCGACCAGTTGTCTGCTGAGCCATTGCAAGTCTCTCCTGCGGCGATATGAAATTCTTGGGCAACGCATCTAGGCGCTGCAATTATCCGGCACTTCGAACCTGCCGGCGACCGTAGGTTGCACGGCCGTTTGTACATTTGTCGCCCCTTATTCGGCAAAGAGGCTGCACGCGCAAGCGGGCAGCCTCTCTGGGACAACTGGCCTAACCGCCGATTACTGCTTGCTGGCAGCAACCTGAGCGGCAACTTCGGCAGCGAAGTCGGTCTCGGCCTTCTCGATGCCCTCGCCCACTTCGTAACGAACGAAGGAAACGACTTCTGCACCGGCTTTCTTGACCAGATCACCGACCTTGACTTCCGGATCCATGATGAAGGCTTGCTCAACCAGGCTGGCTTCGGCCAGGAACTTGGCGATACGGCCTTTGACCATGTTCTCGACGATGTTTTCCGGCTTGCCGGCGATCTTCTCGGCGTTCAGCTGCAGGAAGATTTCTTTTTCCTTGGCAACCAGCTCCTCGGAAACCTGGTCCGGGGAAACAACAGCCGGGTTGGAAGCGGCAACGTGCATGGCAACGTGCTTGGCCAGCTCGTCGTTGCCGCCTTTCAGGACAACCAGAACACCGATGCGGTGGCCGTGCAGGTAGGCACCAACGGTTTCACCGGAAACAGCGGTCAGACGACGGATGTTGACATTCTCGCCGCACTTGGCAACCAGCGCCTCACGAGCCGACTCGCGGGAAGCGATCAGCGGAGCAGCGTCGGTCAGGTTCTTTTCGAAGGCTTCGTCGATGCTTTCCTTGACGAAGGCCTTGAAGTCGTCCTGCAGAGCCAGGAAGTCGGTCTGCGAGTTGACTTCGATGATCACGCCACGGCCACCCTCGACGCGAACTGCGATGGAGCCTTCAGCGGCGATGTTGCCAGCCTTTTTTGCAGCCTTGATGGCACCGGAAGCGCGCATGTCATCAATGGCTTTCTCGATGTCGCCACCAGCGGCAACCAGAGCCTTCTTGCATTCCATCATGCCTTGGCCGGTACGCTCGCGCAGTTCTTTAACCAGGGCTGCAGTAATTTCTGCCATCTTGAAAATCCTCTCGGTAGGTCTTCAACCAAATCAAATCTTTGAGTGGCAAAAAGGGGGCCTAGCCCCCTTCTTGCACAGCGCATAACGCTAAATGCTTGGCGTTACCGCTCAGCCTTCGGCGCTCTCGGCTGCAGCTTCTTCGACGAACTCTTCAGTCGCGCCGCCAGCGTTGCTGCGACCACGGATCACGGCGTCAGCCATGGCACCCATGTACAGCTGAATGGCGCGGATGGCGTCGTCGTTACCCGGGATGATGTAGTCAACGCCTTCCGGACTGCTGTTGGTATCGACGATACCGATAACCGGGATGCCCAGTTTGTTGGCTTCGGTGATAGCGATGCGCTCGTGATCAACGTCGATCACGAACAGAGCGTCCGGCAGGCCGCCCATGTCCTTGATACCGCCCAGGCTGCGATCCAGTTTTTCCAGATCACGCGAACGCATCAGGGCTTCTTTCTTGGTCAGTTTGGCGAAAGTACCGTCCTGGGACTGAACTTCCAGCTCACGCAGACGCTTGATCGAGGCGCGGATGGTTTTGTAGTTGGTCAACATGCCGCCCAACCAGCGGTGATCGACGAACGGCGAGTTGCAACGAGCAGCTTCTTCGCGAACGATCTTGCCAGCGGAACGCTTGGTGCCGACAAACAGAATCTTGTTCTTGCCAGCAGCCAGCTTTTCAACGAACGACAGGGCGTCGTTGAACATCGGCAGGGTTTTTTCGAGGTTGATGATGTGAATCTTGTTGCGCGCGCCGAAAATGTACTTACCCATTTTCGGGTTCCAGTAACGGGTCTGGTGGCCGAAGTGCACACCGGCCTTCAGCATATCGCGCATGTTGACTTGGGACATGATAGTTCCTTGATAAGTCGGGTTAGGCCTCCACGTATCCCAGCCTCCAACCCTCGAACTTGTCGAAAGGCACCCAGGAAACCGTGTCGATACGTGTGTGGGTTTAAGCTTTCGGGCTTAGTGCCCGTAAAGCGGCGCGTTTTATACCACACAAAGCCGGCTCAGGCTACAAAAGCCGGCAAATAGCGCAGTAACGCCCTGCAGCGGTTGCGCCGCCCTTTGGGGCTGGCACGGCGAAGCTGCTACTATATCGCCCTTTCCGTTCGTGCCCGAGAGCTTCATATGACCGTCACCATCAAATCCGCCGAAGAAATCGAGAAAATGCGCGTCGCTGGTCGCCTGGCCGCCGAAGTGCTGGAGATGATCGGCGAGCACGTCAAGCCGGGCGTCACCACCGAAGAACTGGATCGCATCTGCCATGACTATATCGTCAACGTGCAGCAGGCGATTCCCGCCCCGCTCAACTACAAGGGCTTTCCCAAGTCGATCTGCACCTCGATCAACCACGTGGTGTGCCACGGCATCCCTAACGACAAGCCGCTGAAAGACGGTGACGTGCTGAACATCGACGTGACCGTGATCAAGGACGGCTACCACGGCGATACCAGCAAGATGTTCATGGTCGGCAAGGTCGCCGAATGGGCTGAGCGCCTGGCCAAGGTTACCCAGGAGTGCATGTATAAAGGCATCGAACTGGTCAAGCCGGGCACCCGCCTGGGCGATATCGGCGAAGTGATCCAGAAGCACGCGGAAAAGAACGGTTTCTCCGTGGTCCGCGAATACTGCGGCCATGGCATTGGCGCCGTGTTCCACGAGGAGCCGCAGGTGCTGCATTACGGCAAGGCCGGCACCGGCATGGAGCTCAAGGAAGGCATGACCTTCACCATCGAGCCGATGATCAACCAGGGTCGCCCGGAAACCCGCCTGCTCGGCGACGGCTGGACCGCCATCACCAAGGACCGCAAGCTCTCGGCGCAATGGGAGCACACCGTGCTGGTCACCGCCGATGGCTACGAGATTTTCACCCTGCGCAGTGATGACACCATCGCACGCACCTCGGCTGGCCACTGACTCGTAGGGTGCGCCATGCGCACCATGAACCGAAGCGGTGCGCACGGCGCACCCTGCGACCCCTTATATAAGGAAGGCAACTGCATGCCGCAGATGGACCCCGAACTGTTTGACCGCGGTCAGTTCCAGGCCGAGCTGGCGTTAAAATCCAGCCCCATCGCCGCATTCAAGAAGGCCATCCGCGGCGCGCATGAGGTACTCGATGCGCGCTTTCGCGACGGCCGCGACATTCGCCGCCTGGTCGAAGATCGCGCCTGGTTCGTCGATCAGATCCTGCAGGAAGCCTGGAAGCGCTTCACCTGGAGCGAGGACGCCGACATCGCCCTGCTCGCGGTCGGCGGCTACGGCCGTGGCGAGCTGCACCCCTATTCGGATATCGACCTGCTGATCCTGCTCGACAGCAGCGACCACGAAATCTTCCGCGAGCCCATCGAGGGCTTTCTCACCCTGCTCTGGGACATCGGCCTGGAGGTCGGCCAGAGCGTGCGCTCGGTCGACGAATGCGCCGAGGAGGCACGTGCCGACCTGACAGTGATCACCAACCTGATGGAAAGCCGCACCATCGCCGGCCCGGAGCGCCTGCGCCAGCGCATGCAGCAGGTCACCAGCACAGACCAGATGTGGCCGAGCAAGCACTTCTATCAGGCCAAACGTGACGAGCGCAGAGCGCGCCACGCCAAGTACAACGACACCGAATACAACCTCGAGCCCAACGTCAAAGGCTCGCCCGGCGGCCTGCGCGACATCCAGACCGTGCTCTGGGTCGCTCGCCGCCAGTTCGACACCCTCAATCTGCAAGCTCTGGTCGGCCAGGGCTTTCTGCTGGAGAGCGAATACGCCCTGCTCTCCTCCAGCCAGGAGTTCCTGTGGAAGGTGCGTTATGCCCTGCACATGCTCGCCGGGCGCGCCGAAGACCGCCTGCTGTTCGATTACCAGGCCAGAATCGCCGCGCTGTTCGGCTATCAGGACGGCGACGGCAAGCGCAGCATCGAGCACTTTATGCAGAAGTACTACCGCGTGGTCATGGGCATTTCCGAGCTGTCGGACCTGATCAACCAGCATTTCGAGGAAGTCATCCTGCGCGCCGGCGAAAGCGGCCCGGCCACGCCACTGAACAGCCGCTTCCAGGTGCGCGACGGCTATATCGAGGTGACCCACCCGAACGTTTTCAAGCGCACGCCGTTCGCCATCATCGAAATCTTCGTGCTGATGGCGCAACACCCGGAGATCAAAGGCGTGCGTGCCGACAGCATCCGCCTGCTACGCGACAGCCGCCACCTGATTGATGAGGACTTCCGCAAGGACATCCGCAACACCAGCCTGTTCATCGAGCTGTTCAAGTGCAAGGAAGGCATCCACCGCAACCTGCGCCGGATGAACCGCTACGGCATTCTCGGCCGCTATCTGCCGGAGTTCGGCCATATCGTCGGGCAGATGCAGCACGACCTGTTCCACATTTATACGGTCGATGCGCACACCCTCAACCTGATCAAGCACCTGCGCAAGTTCCGCTGGCCGGAGCTGGCAGAGAAATTCCCGCTGGCCAGCAAGCTCATCGAGAAACTGCCCAAGCCCGAGCTGATCTACCTCGCCGGGCTTTACCACGATATCGGCAAGGGCCGTGGCGGCGATCACTCCGAGCTTGGCGCGGTGGACGCCGAAGCCTTCGCCCGTCGCCATCATCTGCCGGCCTGGGACAGCGCGCTGATCGTCTGGCTGGTGCAGCACCACCTGGTGATGTCCACCACCGCGCAGCGCAAGGACCTCTCCGACCCGCAGGTGATCCACGATTTTGCCCAGTTCGTCGGCGACCAGACGCACCTGGATTACCTCTACGTGCTGACCGTGGCCGATATCAACGCCACCAACCCCAACCTGTGGAACTCCTGGCGTGCCAGCCTGCTGCGCCAGCTCTATACCGAAACCCAGCGCGCACTGGGCCGGGGCCTGGAAAATCCGCTGGACAGGGAAGAGCAGATTCGCAGAACGCAGAGCACGGCCCTGGACATTCTGGTACGCGGCGGCACCGACCCGGACGATGCCGAACAGCTGTGGAGCCAGCTCGGCGACGACTATTTCCTGCGCCACACACCTGGCGACGTCGCCTGGCACACGGACGCCATTCTCCAGCACCCCGACGACGGCGGCACGCTGGTCCTGATCAAGGAAACCTCTCAGCAGGAGTTCGAAGGCGGCACGCAGATTTTCATCTACGCCCAGGATCAGCACGACTTCTTCGCCGTGACCGTGGCCGCGATGAGCCAGCTCAACCTGAACATCCACGATGCACGGATCATCACCTCCACCAGCCAGTTCACCCTGGATACCTATGTGGTGCTAGAGGCCGACGGCAGTTCGATCGGCAACAATCCTGCACGTATCCAGCAGATTCGCGAAGGCCTGATCGAAGCGCTGAAGAACCCCGATGACTACCCGACCATCATCCAGCGCCGCGTACCGCGCCAGCTCAAGCACTTCGCCTTCGCCCCGCAGGTGACTATTCATAATGACGCGCAGCGGCCGGTGACCATCCTCGAGCTTACCGCCCCGGACCGCCCCGGACTGCTGGCACGGATCGGACGCATCTTCCTCGAATACGACCTGTCGCTGCAGAACGCCAAGATCGCCACCCTAGGCGAGCGCGTCGAAGACGTATTTTTCATTACCGACGACAAGGGCCAGCCGCTGTCCGATCCCGAGTTCTGCGCCCGCCTGCAGGAAGCGATCATCGCCAAGCTCGCCGAACCAAGTGCCCCGAGCACGACACAGATCACCTTCTGAGCACCCGGATGCGGCGGGCGCCGCATCCAGGGCCAGGTTCAGATCCTGAAGCTGTCCACCAGTTGCTTGAGGCGACGGACCTGCTGATCCAGCTCGGTACAGGCACTGAGGCTGGACTGCAGGTTGCTTACACCATCCTGGTTCAACGTGTTGATCTCGGTGATGTCCATGTTCAGGCTCTCGATCACCGAGGTCTGCTCCTCGGTAGCGGTCGCCACTGACTGGTTCATGCCGTCGATCTCACCGATGCGCCGGGTCACGCCGCGCAGGTTCTCGCCGGCCTGCCCACCGATGCGCACACTGTCGTCACTGAAGCGACGACTCTCGGCCATGGTCGCCACGGCGTCACGGGCTCCAGCCTGCAGTTGCTCGATCATCTGCTGGATCTCCAGCGCCGAGCTCTGCGTGCGCTGCGCCAGGTTGCGCACCTCATCGGCGACCACGGCAAAACCTCGCCCGGCCTCACCGGCACGCGCCGCCTCGATGGCGGCGTTGAGCGCCAGCAGGTTGGTCTGCTCGGAAATACCCTTGATCACATCGAGAATCTGGCCGATGTCGTTGCTCTTCTCGCTGAGCAGTTCGATATGCCGACCGGAAGCCTGGATCTTCTCCGACAGCTCCCCCATCGAACTCAGGGTACGTTCCACCATGCCCTGGCCTTCCTCGGCGTCACGGCGCGCATCACTGGCCTGCACAGAAGCATCGGCAGCATTGCGCGCGATCTCCTGGGCGGCTGCACCGAGCTCGTTGATCGCGGCGGCGACGCTGTCGGTGCGCGCAGCCTGTTCGCTGGAGTTACCCATGGAGGCATTGGACGCCTGCACCACGGTGCTGACCCGTGCATGCACCTCGCGGGTCGCTGAGGCCACTTCGCGGATGGATTCGTGAATACGCTCGACGAAGCGATTGAAGGCCCCCGCCAACTCACCGAACTCGTCACCGGAGGCGATCGTCAGGCGCTGGGTCAGATCCCCCTCACCGTCGGCGATGCCGCCCATAGCGTGGCTCATCACGTGCAGCGGACGCAGCAGGATACGGATCAGCCCACCGAGCAGGATCAGGATGGCAACCACGCCAATGATCGTGACCATCAGCGCAGACACGCGAAACTCGCTGAGCGCGGCGAACGCCTTGCCCTCATCGACGGATAAACCGACGTACCAGCGCACGCCCGACAGCCCCTTCACCGGCAGGAAAGTGACCAGGCGGGCGCTACCCTCGATGGACGAAGCATCCTGCAGGCCAGGTTGCAGACGTGGTGCACCGCTGGGGAATAGGTCCGCCAGGGTCTTGAGCACCAGGCTCTTGTCCGGATGCACCAGCACCGTGCCCTTCTCGTCGACCAGGAAGGCGTAGCCCATGCCGCCGAGATCGAAGGAATTGAGGATGTCATCGACCGTCTGCAATTTCAGGTCGCCGCCGACCACACCCTGCAGGGCACCGCCAACGCTGACCGGTCGGGTGATGGTGATCAGCAGACCGTCACGCGGATCGGCCGCCAGGTAAGGCTCGGTAAGGCCTGGCCCGCTGCTGCCCACCGCACTCTTGTACCAGGGACGCTGACGCGGATCGTAACCAGCAGGCAACTCGCTGGCCGGGAACTGGGTATAGGTACCGTCAGCCTGGCCGAAGTAGGCATAAAGGAAGGCCGAAGCGATGCTGCGATGCTGCAGGTTGCGGCGCAGTGGTTCGGGCGAGCTGTCGTCCTGGACGGATTCGGCGAGGTTATCCAGCAACTGCATGCGCCCATCGAGCCAGTGCTGGATGTTGCCAGTGGAGACGATTCCGACGTCGTTCAGATAGTGGGACAGATTGTCGCGGATCGCATTGCGCTGCAGGTAATCGTTATACAAGGCAAATGACGCGAAAGCCGTGATGACCACCAGGGAAGCAGCCAGCATGATCTTGTGACTGAATTTGAGGGTGCGCATGGAGAGAACTCGCCAGAAGAAGGGATGAACGGGTGACATGAGGATTATCGGCTGAGCGTGTGCCGTCTTGAGCTGCACCGGCATCGGTTTGGCGACCTAAACGGATGGAAAACGGACTGACAAAGGGAATTTCCCCAAAGAGCCTGCCGTGCTAGTGTCGCCAGCTTTGTCGCCGCCTCACAAAGGACCCGTCGGATCATCATGAACCACGCCCTCGCCCAGTTGCAGCCCTACCCGTTCGAGAAGCTCCGCGCCCTGCTTGCCGGCGTGCAACCTGCCGCCGACCGCTCGCCCATCGCCCTGTCGATCGGCGAGCCCAAGCACCGCTCACCGGAATTCGTCGGCCAGGCCCTGACCGCCAACCTCGACAAGCTGGCTGTGTATCCGACCACCCTGGGCCTGCCCGAACTGCGCCAGAGCATTGCCAACTGGTGCGAACGCCGTTTCGGCGTGCCGGCAGGCTGGCTGGATGCCGCGCGCCACGTGCTGCCGGTCAACGGTACGCGCGAGGCGCTGTTCGCCTTCACCCAGACGGTGGTCGACCGCGATGCCAAGGGCCTGGTAGTCAGCCCCAATCCGTTCTATCAGATCTACGAAGGTGCCGCGTTCCTTGCCGGTGCCGAGCCGCACTATCTGCCGTGCCTGGAAGCTCACGGCTTCAACCCGGATTTCGAGGCAGTGCCGACAGAGGTCTGGCAACGCTGCCAGATCCTGTTCCTCTGCTCACCCGGCAACCCCACCGGCGCGCTGATCCCGGTCGAGACACTGAAGAAACTGATCGCCCTGGCTGATGAGCACGACTTCGTCATCGCCGCTGACGAGTGCTACAGCGAACTGTACTTCGACGAAGATACTCCGCCTCCGGGCCTGCTCAGCGCCTGCGCCGAGCTGGGCCGCAGCGACTTCAAACGCTGCGTGGTATTCCATAGCCTGTCCAAGCGCTCCAACCTGCCGGGCCTGCGCTCGGGCTTCGTCGCTGGCGACGCCGGGATCCTCAAGGATTTCCTGCTGTACCGCACCTACCATGGCTGCGCCATGCCGGTGCAGACCCAGCTAGCCAGCGTAGCGGCCTGGAACGACGAGGCGCATGTGCGCGCCAACCGTGATCTGTATCGTGAGAAGTTCGATGCAGTGCTGAAAATTCTGGCCCCGGTGATGGACGTTCAGCGCCCGGACGGCGGTTTCTACCTGTGGGCTCGCACGCCGGGTGACGACACTCTGTTCACCCGCGACCTGTTCGTCAGCGAACACGTGACCGTGGTGCCGGGCTCATACCTGTCGCGTGAGGTCGATGGCGTCAATCCGGGCGCCGGACGCGTGCGTATGGCGCTGGTCGCGCCCCTGGCAGAATGCATCGAAGCCGCCGAGCGCATCGCTCGCTTCATTCGCGGCGCCTGAAGCGCTCTATAGTCGCGGCTAACGCCCCTCCCACAGCAACCTGACTACGGGTGGGGCCTGAGCCCGCAGGGCGGGTGCAACCCGCCCCCCCTGCCCGCTGCCGAGGCAGGGCCCGGCGGATTGTTCGCTTCGTACCTGAATCCGCCCTACGAATGAACGCAGGCGCCTCAGCTATTGTGTAGACGCGCCTCGGCGATATCCAGATCGCGCAGAATCTCGGTCAGCATGTCGTCATCCAGTTCGTTGTCCTTACGCATGCGGTACAGCTCCAGCCGCTGAGTGCGCAGTGCCTGCAGGCGCAGGCGGTATTCCAGACGATCCACTTCACGCTGCTGCTCCCGCGACTCCTCTCCGTCGCGGGCACGCTCGAGCAGGTCGCGGTATTCGCTCATCAGCCGGGCCTTGACCTCCGCCGAGGAAATCGCGCCCTCGGCATTGGCCGCGCGCTCGTCCTCGGATTCGAGGTAGCGAATTGCCGACTCCAGTATCACTGCACGATGACGATTGAGTTCACGCTCACGCAGAGCCGCATTGTCCTGAGGCAGGCGCGGCAATATTCGCGGTAAAGCCACACTGGCCACCAGCAGCGAGAGCAGGATCACCCCGGCGGCGAGCAGAATCAGCAGATCACGCTGGGGAAACGCCTGACCACTGTTGAGCAGCAACGGCAGCGACATCACCCCAGCCAGGGTTACCGCCCCACGCACGCCGCCCAAGGTCAGCACTGCGCTCAGCGCGATACGGGACTGCCCGGCGAAACGCGTCGGCTCGCCACGTAGGCGGCGCACCGCCCCGGAAACCCGCCAGTAACCGTAGACCCAGACGAAACGCAGCAGCATCAAAATCGCGTAGATCGCCACCACCATGCCTAGCGCCTCGAGGCCGAACAGCCAGGGCGCCTCATGCGTGCCCAGCGCGGCATCGAGAATGTCAGGCAACTGCAAGCCGAGCAGCAGGAAGATCAGGCCGTTGAACGTGAACTCCAGCAAGGTCCAGACGCTGCGATTGAGCAGGCGCGTGGAGGTTTGCCTGGGCAGCAGATCGAGGCGGCTCTGCATCATCCCCGCTGCTACTGCGGAAAGAATACCGGACAGCCCCAGATGCTCGGCGGCGACATAGGCGGCGAATGGCAACAACAACAGCAACAGTACGTGCGGCGCTGGGTCTTCCCAGCCACGGGCGATCATCCAGGCGCGCAAACGCCCCAGCAGGTAGCTCAGGGCCACACCAACGGCCAGGCCACCGAAGGCCACCAGCAGGAATTGCACGCTCGCGTCGGTAATCGAGAACACACCGGTCAGGGTCGCTGCCACGGCGAACTTGAACGCCACCAGGCCCGAGGCGTCGTTCATCAGCGCCTCGCCCTGCAGCAAATTGTTCAAAGTGCTCGGCAGGCGCCCATGGGTGATCGCCGACACCGCCACGGCGTCGGTCGGCGACAACACGGCGGCCAGCGCGAAGCAGGCAGCGAGTGGCACCTGAGGCAACAGCCAGTGAATGAAGTGTCCGGCGCCAAGGATGGTGAAAAACACCAGGGCGAAGGCCAGTAGCAGGATCGGCGTGCGCAACTGGCGAAACTGCCCCTTGGGCATGCGCCAACCATCGACGAACAGCAGCGGCGGGATGAACAGCAGCAAAAACAGCTCAGGCTCGAGGCGCACATGCAGCCCCAGCACGGGAATCGCCAGCAGCGCGCCGATCAGAATCTGCAGCAGCGGCAATGGCAGGGGAATGAACTGGGCGGTAATGCGGGTGCCACTGACCACCAGCAACATGGTCAGAATGGTGTAGAGCAATTGCATGGCGTGGAACCGGCGGGAACGAGCGGGAGGCCATGATTCTAGCGCCGTAACACATCGCAGCGACAGCCACCGCCATGCAAGGACACGACGTGGCATAATGGCCCGCCGTATTTACCGGACCTTCCGGCACGCCACTCATCAGAGGAAGATCAATGAGTTACGTCCTGTATGGCATCAAGGCCTGCGACACGATGAAAAAGGCCAGAACCTGGCTCGATGAACACCAGGTCGACTATGCCTTTCACGACTACAAGAGCGCCGGAATCGACCGTGCAAACCTGGAAAAGTGGTGCAACGAGCATGGCTGGCAGACCATCCTGAACCGTGCCGGCACCACCTTCCGCAAGCTGGACGATGCGCAGAAAGCCGATCTCGACCAGGCCAAGGCCATCGAACTGATGCTGGCCCAGCCATCGATGATCAAGCGTCCGGTACTCGACCTGGGCGACAAGACCCTGGTCGGCTTCAAGCCGGATAACTACCAAGCCGCGCTGGCCTGATCACTCTCACCCGATTTCGTTGCAAGGAACCCATCTTAATGAGCACCTCCCTTTACAGCATCGCCTTTGGTGTTGGCACCCAGAACCGCCAGGGCAACTGGCTGGAAGTCTTCTACGCCCTGCCGCTGCTCAACCCGGCCAGCGAGCTGGTGGCCAAGGCCGCCGAAAAGCTCGGCTATCAAGGCGGCAACCAGGCCATCACCTTTACCACTGCGCAAGCCGCCGATCTAGCCGAAGCCCTGAAAGGCGTGGACGCTGCTCAAGCGGCGCTGCTGACCCGCCTGGCCGAAAGCAACAATCCGCTGGTCGCCACCTTCCTGGCTGAAGATGTCGCCCTGACCAGCACCCCGGAGGCCTACCTCAAGCTGCACCTGCTGTCGCATCGCCTGGTCAAGCCGCACGGTCTGAGCCTGGCCGGCATCTTCCCGCTGCTGCCCAACGTCGCCTGGACCAGCCAGGGCGCCGTCGACCTCGGCGAACTAGCCGAACGCCAACTGGAAGCGCGCCTGAAGGGCGAGCTGCTGGAAGTATTCTCGGTGGACAAGTTCCCGAAAATGACCGACTACGTGGTACCGACCGGCGTGCGTATCGCTGACAGCGCCCGTGTGCGTCTGGGCGCCTATATCGGCGAAGGCACCACCGTGATGCACGAAGGCTTCGTCAACTTCAACGGCGGCACCGAAGGCCCGGGCATGATCGAAGGCCGCGTTTCCGCTGGCGTATTCGTCGGCAAGGGTTCGGACCTGGGCGGCGGCTGCTCGACCATGGGCACCCTGTCCGGTGGCGGCAACATCATTATCAGCGTCGGCGAAGGCTGCCTGATCGGTGCCAACGCCGGTATCGGCATCCCGCTGGGTGACCGCAACACCGTCGAAGCCGGCCTGTACATCACTGCCGGCACCAAGGTGAACCTGCTCGACGAGGGCAACGCCCTCGTCAAGGTGGTCAAGGCACGCGACCTGGCTGGCCAGCCGGATCTGCTGTTCCGTCGCAACTCGCTGACCGGCGCCGTGGAGTGCAAGACCCACAAGTCGGCCATCGAGCTGAACGAAGCCCTGCACGCCCACAACTGAAAAGTTGGTTTAACGCTGCTGCGCTAGCCCATACTGCGTTGCAATAAGGCTCGGATCGGTCATCAGACCAGTAAAGTCGCCCGCGACTCCGACCGTTCCTCGCCTTATCGCGCCTTGTCTGGCCGTCGCTCGCGACACGTTAAACCCAACTTTTAACTGCCAGATGATCTCTGGAAGCAATCATGTCACTGATCTCCCCCTGGCGTGCCGATTTCCCCGGCATTCTCGCCCTCGCAGCCGAAGGCCAGACCTATCTGGACAGCGCTGCTACTGCGCAAAAACCGCAGGCGGTGCTGGACGCTTTGCTCGGCTTCCTGGCCAGCGGCGTGGCCAACGTGCATCGCGCCCAGCACCTGCCAGGCGAGCGCGCCACCCGTGCCTTCGAGGCGACACGCAGCCAGGCGGCGCAGCGGCTGAATGCGGCCAGCGCCGAGGAGATCATCTTTACCCGCGGCACCACCGAATCATTGAACCTGCTGGCCTACGGCCTCGAGCACTTGCTGCAGCCGGGCGAGCAGATCGTCATCAGCGCACTGGAACACCACGCCAACCTGTTGCCCTGGCAGCAACTGGCCAAGCGTCGCGGCCTGGGACTGGTGGTCCTTCCGCTCGATGACGCCGGCAGCATCGACCTGCATCAAGCGGCCCGACTGATCAGCCCACGCACCCGCCTGCTGGCAGTCTCGCAACTGTCCAACGTACTGGGTCGCTGGCAGCCGCTGGACGAGCTGCTGGCACTGGCGCGCACGCAAGGCGCCCTCACTGTGGTCGACGGCGCTCAGGGCGCGGTGCATGGTCGTCATGACCTGCAAGCGCTGGGCTGCGACTTCTACGTCTGCTCGTCGCACAAGCTCTACGGCCCGGATGGCGTCGGCCTGCTATATGGCCGCCGCGAAGCGTTGGGCCAATTGCAGCACTGGCAATTCGGCGGCGAGATGGTGCTCGACGCCGACTACCATGAGGCGCGCTTTCGCCCTGCTCCACTGGGTTTCGAGGCCGGCACACCAGCGGTTTCTGCGGTCATCGCACTGGGCGCTGCACTGGACTGGCTGAACGGCCTGGATCACGCAGCCGTGGCACGTCATGAGGCGGCCCTGCATGCCGAACTGCTGGCCGGCCTGCAGGCGCGTGACGGTGTTCGCCTGTTGGGCCAACCTCAATTGGCCCTGGCCAGCTTTTGCGTCGACGGCGTACATAACGCCGACCTGGCGCACCTGCTCAGCGAACAGGGCATCGCCGTACGGGCTGGTCACCACTGCGCCATGCCACTGATGAAAAGTCGGGGCCTGAGTGGTGCGATACGTGTCTCGCTCGGTCTGTACAACGATGGCGAGGACCTGCAGCGCTTCTTCAGCGCCCTGGATAACGCCCTGGAGCTGCTGCGGTGAAGCGCGGCCAATGCTTCGTCGCAAGAGCGGCCTCAGCCGCGAATATCGGCACCCGGACCATCGCGGCTGAAACGGAATGCCGCCCAGCCGCTCCTACATGCTACGGGAGTCTCTCGCCATGAGCCTGCCAGTCGCTGCTCAGGAAGCACTGACAGCCTTTGCCGCCTGCCCCGGCTGGGAACAGCGCGCGCGCCTGCTGATGCAATGGGGTGAACGCCTGGCGCCATTGAGCGACACCGAGCGGGTCGACGAGCACCGTGTGCATGGCTGCGAGAGCCTGGTCTGGCTGATCGCCGAGCGCAGCGGTGAACATCTGCACTTTCGCGCCAGTAGCGACGCCCGCCTGCTACGCGGCCTGCTTGCCGTATTGCTGGCGCGGGTCGACGGTCTGCCTCGCGCGGAGCTGGCCAGTGTCGATCTGGTCGACTGGTTCAACCAATTAGGGCTGCAAAGACAACTGTCGCCATCACGCAGCAATGGTCTCAATGCCGTGCTGCAGCGTATGCGCGAGCTGGCAGGTCGACCAGCCTGAGCCCCACGCTTCGCGGGCGAAGCGGTTAGGCGCCTTTGCCCCGCTCACGCAAGGTCAAACCCCGCAGGAAATTGCGCAGAATCTGGTCGCCGCACTCGCGAAAATGCTTGTGCCCCGGCGCCCTGAACAATGCGCTGAGCTCGGTCTTGGTCATCGGCAGGTCAGCCGCTTGCAGAATGGCCTGAATATCATCGTCACGCAGCTCGAAGGCCACGCGCAGCTTCTTCAGGATCAGATTGTTGGTCAGGCGCTTTTCCACCGGCAAGCGCGGCCGGCTGTCGTCCTTGCCACGCTTGTAAAACACCAGGCCTTCAAGCACGTGCGCCAGCAGCACATCGTTGCACGAGCGATAGCCTGGCTCGTCCTCGTGCAACAGACAGGCCGAGATCAAACCCGGCTCGACGGGATAATCCGCCAACCGGCAGAGGTCTTCCAGCTTGGCGTCGCTGACGTCTAACAGATAGCGCAGGCTGCGCAGTACATCGTTATTGAGCATGCAGAAGACTCTTGAGAACGGAATTCGGCGAGTGCCGTTCAATCTCGCGCCAGCGGAGTTGACTGGCTGGGTTTCCAGTCATCGGCATCGCCGGAGTTGAGTGCCTGCTGCAGTCGCTGCAGATCACCACGGTTGGCGAACTCACGCAGCCCGGCATTGAACTTGCGCAACAGCATGACACTTTCCGGATCATCCTTGCGAAACAACAGGCGCAAAGGCTCTGTATTGAGCTGACGCGGATGGTGAATGATGTTACCGCCGTCTTTTGGAAACAGCCGGCGCAACATGGCGTAACCCACCGCACGATCCTGCGGGTGCAAGTCGATGCGCCCCAGTTCAAGCAGACGGAAGCTGGTGTCTTCCTTGCCATTTTGCTCGACGTTGAGCCGACCGGCCTGCAACGCTGCATCGAACGCCGGGCCGTAGGAGTAACCCAGAGTCGTGCCAATGCGGTAGCTCAGTAAATCCTCGACCGTGGTCCAGTCGAACGCCTGCTCGCGACGATGGAACAGGACGATCTCTCCGCGCACCAGCGGGTCGCTACAAATGCCGTAATTGAGCCGACTGGGGCTGCAGCTATAGGGCATGATCGCGTGCAACTGCCCCTGCTGCAGCATCAGCACATTGCGGTCCCAGGGACGAAAGACATACTCGACCTGATAGCCCGCCTCTGCAAAGACAGCGCTGATCAGACGCGCCAGAGCACCACCATCACCACGCTCCTGATCGACGTAAGGCGCCCAGTCGCCGGTACCGATAAACAACTTCTTAGGTTCAGCCTGAACCGGTCCCATCGCCACCCACAACAAAGGCAACGCCAGGGAGGCGAACATCCGTGCCCAGCGTCTTTTCAGAGAGACGCTACAAAACAGGTACGACACAAATCACCTCTGATACGAATCATCTGCGACCTCTCCCTGTCTGTTACGGCAACCTCTCCCATCTCGCCCCAGCATAGTCAAACGAAGCATGGCCGGTTTTTTTCAAGCCTTGGGCAGACGCTCCGCCGGGCGGCGTGCGCCAGCCACCAGCTTGTCCACCAGTTTGGCCGCTGCAGCCATACCGAAGCTGGCGGTGACCATCATCACCGCACCGAAGCCGCCGGCGCAGTCAAGGCGCACGCCTTCTCCGACGAATCCCTTGGCCTGGCAGACCGTGCCGTCCGGCTTGGGATAGCGCAGCTGCTCGGTGGAAAACACACAGGGCACGCTGTAGGTGCGTCCCGGTGTACGAGAGAAACCGTAATCGCGACGCAGCAGGCTGCGCACCTTGGCCGCCAGCGGATCGTTGAAGGTCTTGTTCAGATCGGTAACCTGAATTTGCGTCGGATCGACCTGCCCGCCCGCGCCACCGGTGGTAACGATCTGAATCTTGCGCCGCTTGCACCAGGCGATCAGCGCCGCCTTGGCCGGCACGCTGTCGATGCAATCGATGACCCCGTCGAGCTGCTCGGTGATGTACTCGGCCATGGTTTCGCGGGTGACGAAATCCGCCACCGCATGCACCACGCAGGCCGGGTTGATAGCGCGGATTCGCGCGGCCATCTCATCGACCTTGGCCTTGCCTACCGCACCTTCGACAGCATGCACCTGGCGATTGGTGTTGGTAATGCAGACGTCGTCCAAGTCGAACAGGGAGATCTCGCCCACGCCCGAGCGCGCCAGCGCCTCGGCCGCCCAGGAGCCGACGCCGCCGATGCCGACTACCGCCACATGCGCGGCCGCCAGGCGTTGATAGCCTTCCTGGCCGTAGAGCCGGGCTATGCCGCCGAAGCGTTGATCGTCTGTACTCATCTCACCCCCTGAAGGGCGCCTCTAAAAACGTAAGCGAGGCAGCCAGTGCAAGGCAAAAACAGGCGAAAAAGCGCAGTTTACGTGCTGTAAATGAGCATTTTGAGCCTGTTTTTAACGCAGCGATGGCAACGCAGGTAGTTTTTAGAGGTGCCCTGAACGAAGCGGCGCATTATAGAGATAGCCACCTGCCCACCCAAGCCCGCCATGCAGGTCAGCCGTCGGCCAGTCGCAGCAGGCCGCTTTTATGGCGAAGATGCCGTACGGCGCGCCTTATCACCTGATCGATAACGACTTTTGCTTTAAGATGGCCAGCCTTCACGCTAGCTGTCGTACCGGAGCCATCATGACCGCCCCCCTCACCCCGACCCTGGACCTCGCCTTCGACCTGATCCGCCGCCCGTCCGTGACCCCGGTCGACGAAGGTTGCCAGGAGCTGATGATGCGCCGCCTGGCCGCCTGCGGCTTCGAGGTCGAGCACATGCGTATCGAAGAGGTGGAGAATTTCTGGGCCAAGCGCGGGGGTGACGGCCCGGTACTGTGCTTCGCCGGCCACACCGATGTGGTGCCAACCGGCCCGCTGGACGCCTGGCAGTACCAGCCGTTCGATGTGCGCGTGGATGAAGACGGCATGCTCTGCGGCCGTGGCGCAGCGGACATGAAAGGCAGCCTGGCGAGCATGATCATCGCCGTGGAGCGTTTCGTCGCCGACTACCCGAAGCATAAGGGCGCCATCAGCTTTCTCATCACCAGTGATGAAGAAGGCCCGGCCCAGCACGGTACCAAAGCCGTGGTCGAGCGCCTGCGCGAGCGCAGCGAGCGCCTGGACTGGTGCATCGTCGGCGAACCGTCGAGCACCACCCTGCTCGGTGACGTGGTCAAGAATGGCCGTCGCGGCTCGCTCGGTTGCACCCTGACCGTGTACGGCAAGCAAGGCCACGTCGCCTACCCGCACCTGGCGAAGAACCCGATTCATCTGGCCGCTCCGGCGCTGGCCGAACTGGCCGCCGAGCACTGGGATCACGGCAACGACTACTTCCCGCCGACCAGCTTCCAGGTGTCCAACCTCAATTCCGGTACCGGTGCGACCAACGTCATCCCTGGTGAGCTGAAAGCGGTGTTCAACTTCCGCTTCTCCACCGAATCCACCGTCGAAGAACTGCAGCAGCGCGTCACCGCCATCCTCGACAAGCATGGCCTGGACTACCACCTGGAGTGGGCCCTGTCCGGCCTGCCCTTCCTTACCCAGCCGGGCGACCTGCTGGACGCCGTGGCCGCCAGCATCAAGGCCGTCACCGGCCGCGACACCACCCCATCGACCTCTGGCGGCACCTCGGACGGGCGCTTCATCGCCACCCTCGGCACCCAGGTGGTCGAGCTCGGCCCGGTCAACGCCACCATCCACCAGATCAACGAGCGTGTACTGGCCAGCGATCTGGACCTGCTCACCGAGGTTTACTACCAGACCATGGTGAAGTTGCTGGCATGAGCCTGATCTGCCCCATCTGCCAGACATCGCTGGTGCCGAGTGACAGCGGCCTGATCTGCAGCAACCGGCACAGCTTCGACCGCGCGCGCCAGGGGTACTACAACCTGCTGCCGGTGCAACACAAGAACAGTCGTGACCCCGGCGACAACGCCGCCATGGTCGAGGCCCGCCGGCGTTTTCTCGACGCTGGCCACTACGCGCCGCTGGCTGCTCGTCTGGCCGCACTGGCTGCCGACTACAAGCCGGCGCGCTGGCTGGATATCGGCTGTGGCGAGGGTTACTACACCGAACAGATCGCCCGTGGCCTGCCCGCCGCCGACGGTTATGCCCTGGACATCTCTCGTGAGGCGGTCAAACGCGCGTGCAAACGTGCTCCGCAGTTGAACTGGCTGGTGGCGAGCATGGCCCGCGTGCCCTTGGCCGATGCCAGTTGCAGCCTGCTCGCCAGCGTCTTCAGCCCACTCGACTGGAACGAGGCCAAACGCCTGCTCGCCCCCGGTGGCGGCCTGCTGCGTATGGGCCCGACCCGTGGCCACCTGATGGAGCTGCGGCAGAAGCTGTACGACGAGGTGCGCGACTACGACGACGAGAAGCACCTGGCGCTGATTCCGCCCGGAATGCACTTGGCCCACAGCGAGACCCTCGAATTCCCGCTGCATCTGGCCGACGCACAGGCTCGCGCCGATCTGCTGGCAATGACCCCGCACGGCTGGCGCGCCAGTGCCGAACGCCGCGAAGCGGTCATCGCCGAGCCCTTCGAAGTTACCGTCGCCATCCGCTACGATTGGATCGTCAAAACCCAGAGCCCACGCTCTCAGGACTGAAAGCCATGCGCCAACCTGATATCGAGATCTACCTGAAAGACGCCGAACGCGACGCCGTAGCTCAGTGGCTGGGTGAAGCCCTGGGCCCTTGCAGCGACTGGCAGCAAAAGGGCCAGACCTTCAAGTGCAAGGCCGGGGACGTGCCGGTGACCTGGCTGCCGAAAGCCGTGGGCAAATGGCACAGCCTGTATCTGGAAAGCGACGCCACGCCCTGGGCCGACGACCTGGCCTGCGCCCGCGCCGCCCATGCCGCGCTCGGCGTGCAAGTGCGTTGCGCACCGGGCACCTGGGTAGAAGATGAAAGCGATGAGGAAGCTGATCGCTGGATCAAGGTCGACGCCGATGGCGAAACCGAGATCGTCTGGCGTACTGAATAAAAGCGGCCGCTTGGCGGCCATCTGATGACCCTCTCCCACTTGCGGGAGACGACTGCATGGATGCAGGAGGTAGGGCGACGCAGGATGCCAAAGCCGAGGGTGCCCGAAGGGCGGGAGAGGGTCAGAGGTCTCACGCTACGAGATTTTTGAATCGACAGCGAATCAGGGTGACAAAGCTTCACACCGGGGCGGGACTCCTACGCAAGGCTGTTTGGGATCATGAATTCCGCCCGTAGCCCGGATGAAATCCGAGAGATCAGCGCGCTTCCCGGATTCCATCCGGGCCACAGTGATCCAGGCCCTAGTGGCTCAAGATACGCCATAAACAACAAGGCCCGTCATCGACGGGCCTTGTTGTATGTCGAGCGGGAGCTCAGACCGCGGAGACGTCTTCCGCCTGCAGGCCTTTCTGGCCCTGGGTCACACCGAACTCGACCTTCTGGCCTTCGACCAGGGTGCGGTGGCCATCGCCACGAATAGCGCGGTAGTGAACGAATACGTCCGGGCCGCTTTCGCGCTGAATGAACCCGTAACCCTTGGAATCATTGAACCATTTGACGGTTCCCGTCTCACGATCTGCCATTACCAACTTCTCCAAACTCGCTATGTTTTTATTATCCCGAAGGCGCTTTGACGGCTCGGTAAAAACGGTCTTCTCAGCGTTCGCCACCCCCGGCAATCGAGCATGGAGCAGGTCAAGCGATTCGCGTTCTTGCTGCAGCCGAAGGCCGAGTATAAAGCATGAATTGTGACTGAAAAGCACTTTGTTAAAAACCGCCAAGAACCCAGAAGATATGCAGGTTACAGCTTGTTTTACGAGCTTTTGACTAACAGATCGCGCAACTTCTTCGCCAGCCGCTGCACCTGATCAGACTCCAGTCGATATGCCCAGTCACTGCGCGCACTCACCTCTGCGGCGGTGAAACCTTCACGCCCGCCAAGCACCAACCAATACTGTTCACCCTGCTTGAACAACGCGCCTTCGAGCTTTTCCTCGGCAAAACCGCTGAGACTGAACTGCAGCATCGGCGCCTGCTTGAAACCTATCTGCGCCAATGGTGCGGCGTCGGCGAACTGCAGGTTGGAGAAGACCAGGGCGATGCTATTGGCCGCACCCTCGAAGCTGAGCTTCTGCTCCTTGCGCAGCTCCTCCACGGAGAAGTTGTATTGCTGGGCATCGGCACGCTTCAGCGTGAGCTTTTCACCGTCGGCATAGCGCAACTCCACACGCGCGATAGCGGTAAAGGGAATGTCGCTGATGCGTCGGTCCAGCCAGTCCAGCTCGCGAGTCGGCACCTGCAACTGCTGGTCGATCAACCAGACCTGATCCTCGCCGGCACGACGCGCCAGTTGCCCACTGCCTTGCTGAGACGGATTACCCAAGCGCAGCCCCAGGTCGGGATGGCCGTCGAAGTGCAGCTTCAGACGCAGCGCCTGCTCATCAGCCGCCCCCTCCTCGGCCAGTCCCAAACGAGCATGCCACTGCGGGTTGGCGGTCTTGGCCTCGATGCTGCGTGCCTCACGCAGCGCTCGCAGCAGTTCCGCCAGCGCTTGCGGTGCAGCCGGATAGTCAGCCTTGGCCGGCACCACCCATTGCTCGTCGCGGCGTTCGATGCGCACCGACGGCTGCCCCGGCAGCTCGACCTCCAGCGCCTGCAAGGTGTTCAGGTAGCCCTGTTCGGCCGCCAGCCAAGGCGCCTGCTCGATTTGCGCCACGTTCTGCTGCTGGCTGTGCTGCACGGCCAGGTAACCCAGCACACAAAGCAGCACGATGACGATCAATGCGATCAGACCTTTGCGTTCCATGATCTTTTCACCCTTGAATAGAGTGAAGCCACGTCGGGTGCGCCGTGCGCACCGCGCACCGCGCACCTGCGGGCCTCTAGAAAACCAGACATTGGTGGAGGCACTTCGCGGCGATGGTCTCGCTGAAGTGCCTCCCACAGATCAACGTCAAGCGCGACGGCGACGACGCCATAGCCACAACGCCAACACGCCCAGGGTCAGCAGCGCCGGCACCAGGGCGATGTTGATGATCTTCAGCGTGCGGCCCAGCGCCTCAATATCGGCATTGAGCTGGTAGCGCACCTCACGCAGCTCCTTGCGAATCTCCAGCTTCTGCTGGATGAAGCGCTGCAACGCGCCCTGCTGCTCAGGCGTCAGCTCCAGGTTTGGATCGTCGCTTTGCTGTAGCGCCGCCAGTTGCTGTTCGGTTTCGGCCAGGCGCGCCTGCAAGGCTTGCTCTTTGTCACGGAAACGCTGTTCGGCAGCGCGCTGCAGCTCTTCGACCACCACGAACGGGCGACTGAAGCGACCACGCGAACGCACACTGATCAGCGCCTCGGAGCCGGTCAGGTTGTCCAGCGCATTGATGGTGAAGCTGCCGTTATCCGCCCATGGCTGCGGCATGCGCTGGCCGAAGAAGTCCTGCACCTGCACCCACATGCGGTCGCTGAGGATATCGGTATCGGCCACCGCGATCACGTTGATGGTGTCCGCCTGCTTGAGCCCGTCCTTGCGCCCTTCGATGCCATCGGGGAAGGCGCTCTGCGCCGGACCGTCGATACGCGCAGCGATGGTGTAGCGCTCGCCGGCCGGCTCCAGTTCGCGGATGAGCTCCTCGGGGTTCCTGAGCATGGCAAAGCGCTGGACGTCGAAGGGCATGGCGTATTCGGAGCTTTGCATCAGCGGCGTGAAACGCGTCTTCGCCCCTTCCAACGGCTCGAGAATGCCGGCAGTGGCCACGGTGACGCTCTCCAGCCCGGCGGTGGCGATATCGGCCTGATCCAGCGCCTTACGCGGCAGGCTCAGCCAGGCAGCATGACGCACCGGGCGCTGTCCCTGCCCCATGTTCACCGACATGGCATAGGAGCCATCGCCGAGGACCTTGTCCGGCACCATGCGCAGACCCCAGGCCTTGAACAGCACCTCGATGTTAGAGGCCTTGTCCACCGCCACCTCGCCCGGCATGTCACCACTGTCCGCTTCCGCGTATGGGTCAACGAACACCATCAGCTTGCCGCCGCGCAGCACGAACTGATCGATGGCATACAGGGTCTGCTCGGGCAGATTCTTCGGATGCACCAACCACAGCACCGAGACCTTCTCGGGAATCTGGTCGATATCGGTCCTGAGGTTCTCGATCTGGAACAACTGACGCACCTGCTCCAGCACCATCCACGGCGGCGTCGGCTGCCGCGCCATCATGTCGAAGCCGCCGGTCATCTGCAGTCCGGAAAGCACGCCGACCACAGGCAGATCCGGCTTGGCCAGGCTCTGCACCAGCCGGCTCAGCTCATATTCGAGATGTTCCTCCTGATCCAAGGCGAAGAACGGGATCACCTGGGTGTCGTCCAGCGCATTGGTGCCGGCCAGGCCAAAGTAGATCGAGTCACCACCCTGCTGCAGCGGGATGCCCTGCAGGCCGAACTCGGCGGCCTTGTCCTCGTCCTCGGAGAACGGCTCGGGGTCGATGATGTGCAGGCGGATCTTGCCGCCGGCCTGGGCCTGGTAAGCCTTGAGCATTTCTTCCACGCGCTGGGCGTAGGTGCGCAGCGCTGGCAGGTTCTTGGCCACCTTGTCCGAATAGAAGAAGTACAGATTGATCGGCTCGTCCAGCTCACCCAGGATCTGCTTGGTGCCATCGGAGATGGTGTAGAGCTTCTGCTCGGTCAGGTCCAGGCGTGCACCGCCCAGACCCAGGCCAGCCAGCAGGTTGAAGGCGACAAAGGCCACCGCGATCAGCAGCAGCCCGGCGCCGGAATAGATCAGCTTTTTCATGGGCGCTCCTCAGTCGGCTTTCTTCAGGTCGATGACCACGGCGGTGGCGGTCAGCCAGGCAGCGATCAGCGAGAGGAAATACAGCAGGTCGCGCAGATCGATCACACCCTTGCTGATGGCATCGAAACGCACTAGGAAGCTCAGCGAGGCGACGGCGTCCACCAGCCACTGCGGCGCCCAGGCGAAGGCGTCGAGCACCATGGGAAAGCCGCTGACGATAAACAGGAAGCAGGCGCTGACCGCGAGGATGAAGGCGATCACCTGGTTCTTGCTCAGCGCCGACATGCACGAGCCGATGGCAAGATAAGCCCCGGCCAGCAGCCAGCTACCGATGTAGCCGGTGACGATGGCGCCATTGTCCGGCTCGCCCAGGTAGTTGACGGTGATGATCATCGGGAAGGTCAGCAACAGCGCGATACCGGCGAACACCCAGGCTGCCAGGAACTTGCCGGTGACCGCCTCGAAGCGGGTGATCGGCAGGGTCATCAGCAGCTCGATGGAGCCGGACTTGCGCTCCTCCGCCCACAGGCGCATGGCAATCGCCGGCACCAGGAACAGATAGAGCCAGGGGTGGAAATTGAAGAAGGCCGACAGATTGGCCTGCCCTCCCTCGAAGAAGCCGCCCAGGTAGAAGGTGAACACCCCGGACAGCACCAGGAAGATGACGATGAACACATAGGCCAGCGGCGTGGCGAAGTAACTCGCCAGCTCGCGCTTGAAGATCACGGGCAACTGGGTCATGGCTGCTCTCCCCGGGTCAGCGTGCGGAACACTTCATCCAGGCGGCCGCGTTCCACGTTGAGTTCCTTGACCTTCCAGCCGCGTTCGGCAATCAGCGCATTGACCTGCGGGAAGATCACTTCGCCCGGCTGCGCCAGCACGCTCAGGCTGTGCTCGCGGGCGTTTTCCTCGACATCGGCGACGCCCGGCAGCGCCGCCAGGGCTGCCTGATCCAGCGTTTCATCGGCCACCAGCGTCACCGCCTGGTGGTAGCGCGAACGGCTCTCCAACTCCAACGGCGTGCCGTCAGCCAGCAAGCGGCCATGGGCGATGATCACCGCGCGGGTACACAGCGCCGTGACCTCTTCGAGGATATGCGTGGAAATGATCACGATCTTGTCCTGCGCCAGCCCCTGGATAAGCTGGCGCACCTGATGTTTCTGGTTGGGGTCGAGGCCGTCTGTAGGCTCGTCGAGGATCAGCACGCGCGGGTCATGCAGGATTGCCTGAGCCAGGCCGACGCGGCGCTTGAAGCCCTTGGAGAGCGTCTCGATGCTCTGCTCCAGCACCTTTTCCAGCTCCACCTGCTCCACAGCGCGCTGCACGCGAAGCGTCTTCTCGGCGCCGCGAAAACCGCGCACCTCGGCGATAAACCCAAGAAAGCCACGCACCGTCATGTCGCCATAGCACGGCGCGCCTTCCGGCAGATAACCGATCTGCCGCTGGGCCTTGAGAGTCTGGGTCTGGATATCGCAACCGAGGATGCTCGCCGTACCGGAGGTCGGCGCGAGAAAGCCGGTGAGCATCTTCATGGTGGTGGATTTGCCGGCCCCGTTGGGACCGAGAAAGCCCAGCACCTCCCCTGGCTGGACCTGGAACGACAGGTCATCGACTGCCGTGTGCTGCGCAAAACGCTTGGTCAGGTTTCTTATATCGATCATGGCCTCTCACCGTCGCGAATGGCCTGCGCTCAGCAAAACCATCGCTAAAGCGCAGGCCGCAAGAACGCCGGACGTGGAAAAGCACACGCCCGGACGAGGGCAAGACCGTAGCAAAACTGAAAAGTTCAGTCAGCAGGTTGCAACAAGCAGTAAAAGGAATATAGCTTCGGCGATTGGATAGCTTCATGCCAAAACTCAACACCCCATGGCGAAGCGCCATTTGCCGATGGATATATGGCCTGGGCGTTCAAGGCTTAGCGCGCGGAACACAAACAGGGTGTTCTGGATGTTTTTTGAGCAACTGTAAGCAATGAGGCAAAAGAGGAAGTCAAGCGAATACGCCCACGGATCAGGAGCTGGCTGGTAATGCCATGATTTTAAAAAGAATTTCCCAGGGCAACCATGATAATGGTGCGGAGTTAGATGGAAGGCTCTACTATCGCGTTAGTACCGCCTTCCGTCTAATCACTGTTAGATTTTTATGCCAACCCAGAAGAAACTTGATCCATATAAAGGCAAATTATCTGCATCAGAAATTGCAGCCGGCATGAACGCAGCCAAAGCAAACGCCATGCGTTTAGCTAACGATGCTCAGAAGCTGCTGGAGACAGGAAGCTTTCCAACTGCGGCATCGCTCGCAGCCCTATCGATTGAGGAGTCCGGAAAGGTTTCAATCCTACGTCAACTCTCAACGGCCAGTACCGCAGAAGAAATCAAAGCTAGCTGGAAAAATTACCGCTCTCATACCAGTAAAAATGTCCAGTGGTTACTTCCTGAGCTTGCAATAAAAGGGGCAAGGAAGCTAGAAGACCTTCGCTCTCTGTTCGATGAAGATGCAGAGCATCCCTTCATCCTTGATCAGCTAAAGCAATTAGGCTTTTATACGGATTGCCTAGGAAATAAAAACTGGTCAATACCTAGTGTTGTCGTCAACGAAGAGCTCTCCAAATCACTTGTCCAAACAGCAAAACTCCTTGCAGGCAAGAGCGAAGTTACCACAAAAGAAATTGAGTTATGGATTGAACATGTCGGTAAAGCTCCGAAAACTGACTTTAATGCCATGAAAGAGGCCTTAATAACATGGTATGCAGCAATGCAGGATGCGGGACTCAAAGAAGGCGGGGTCAATTCAATGAAAAATTTTATTGAAAACGGCGTAGCATTCCCAAAAATCTAACAAGTGGTTCAAATCACTCGCTTCGCTCGTTGGGACGGGCTAAAGCCCGCCCCTTAACCAAACGTTAAGTGCCACAAGGAAAGTGTGCCGATGCCCCAGTATTCCGGCGGACCTTATCGCTTTAGAACCTGGCTCAGAAGCCATCTGCCCTGGCTCCTTATTGATTTGGGCATTGCTACCAAGGGGCTCGACTGCGAGCAGGCAGGAGGCAGCCATAAGTGGTACAACATCAACGGCAAAGAGAGTGGTTGCTACCACTGCAAGGTGGTGCGCGAAGGCCAGCTTTGGAAACGAGGCAGTGAAACATAACACATCTGGTTCAAGCCGTTCGCTTCGCTCACTTGGGACGGGCTAAAGCCCGTCCCTTAACCAAACTTTAGGTCCCGAATGCAAACCCCGCTACTCTGGCTTATTGCATGCCTACTATTGCTACAAGGTTGTATTCCAAGAACAGTTATTGTGCACGATGGACTGAAAACAACAGTTATTGACTCCACCAGTAAAAAACCATTGGAGGGCGCCTTTGTTTACGACCGTCTTGAAGGGCAAACGCCCGGCATCTTGGCACGCAGCAACGAGAGAGGCGAAATACGTCTTGATCCCAAAAGAAAATTTATTGTAAGTGGCTTGTTAGGCGAAGCGATGGTGCTCAAAGTCATTTGGGTTTGCAAAGAGGGTTACACACCCTATCTGGCTGCCTCCCTTAGAGGCTGGAACTCTGACTTTGGCCCAAGCACAATCCACACTCCCAAGGTAATTGAACTCTTACGCTCGCCATTGGCGTCTACCGAAAGTTGCTTGGACCTTCAGCACTAGCGGTTGCATTTTTTGGATGAGGCGTAACTCCCACTTGAGAGTTCAAGCGATGCTAGAGTCCTGTACCACGTCGTTTTCCTGCAAAGGTTAGCGGCCTCCAGGTCTACCGCACTGCGTCGACTCGGCGTGGACAGTCGGCTTGGAAATGGAATAGCTTCCTACCCACACCGTTCGGAGCCTCACGCCTGTTGCGGCTTGGTCGTTTGGTTATGCAAAAGGATGATGCATGCGCGTAGTGATACTTTTCCTGATCTGCCTGCTGCCCCATTGGGCTCTAGCCGACGAGTCGCTGAGCAGAATGATCGAACGCTACAACCTGGAAAAGACCGGCGATTACCTGCACAAGCAATCGCTCGCCTTCCTCAGCCACGAGATCGGCGTACGCCTACTGGAAAGCCAGGACTACAAGGCAGCGATTCCCTATTTCCAGACTGCGCTGGATATCGATCAGACCCTCGATCCTGATGACCCCCTCCTCGGCGGCCGCTGGACATACCTCGGCCAGGCCTACGTCTTCGATGGTCAATTTCAGAAAGGTCTGGAATCACTTCGAGCAGCGCTGGAAGTGGACGAGCGGCACTACCCGGCCGAACATCTCAATATCGGCATCGCCAATGGCAACCTGGGCTGGGCGATGATTCGGTCCAGGCAATACCAGAAGGCCAACGAGCATCTGCAGATAGCCTGTGACATCTTCGCCAAACAGCTGGGTGAACAGGATCCACAAACGCTGGATTGCCACAAGAAGCTGAATGTCACGCTCAAATACCTATAGCCAATCGGGTCAGGAGGTTGCCCATCGCTTCACTTCAATGGCATGACCGAACATCATGAGAACCGCCCTCTTTCTGTTGTGTTTCTTTTTAGCGGGAGCATTTTCCATGGCATCCACAGAACGCATCTGGTCAGTCGCCAAGGCAACGGTCGAAGGCAAACCAATCATCTATAAATTCATCGCCGACGCTCCGCCCCTGAACATCCAGCAGAAAATGCCCTGGCTGACGGTCATTTCCTGGAAGTACGAGGCATCGGGAAACAACGGTTTGCCACCAGCGCAGATCAACAAGGAAATGATCCGGCTCGAAGATGGGCTGGAAACGATAGGCGGCAACGGCACGCTCTATCTGGATGCCTATACGGCAACCGGCAACGGCCTGAAGGAATTCGTCTATTATATCGCGGATCGCGAAGCCTTCATGGCCAACGTCAACGAGGCGCTGAGCGATCATCCGGTCTACCCCATCGAGATCAACTTCTACGAAGACCGCGACTGGAGCGACCTGGCCAAGCTTCACCAGAGCATGAGCACCGTGCACTGAGCCTGCCCGACGCCCACCGGAGCCGGTTGCATGACGGATGGCAGCCGATGCTCTACCTGCACTGATGCAGCCTGGAGGCTGCCTCACAAAGAACCTCGAGATTTGGAACGATCACCGTGGCCAACCGCAGCTATCTCTACTCCACCAATGTCATTCCGGGGCCGAGCGCCAAGGCCAGTGGCCGCAAGCTCATTGGCATCTCGGAGTGGAACTACGACATACCCATCGTATTCAAGATTCTTCTCTCCGGCGCCCCGAGAACCTGCCCCTCCTCGATTTGGGACAACTCCGAGGAAATCGCCCTGATAGGTGATTACGCCAGCGGTGTAAAAAACCTCGAAGCCTTCCTGTCGCAGATACACCATCCCGAAGCTCAACCGTTGATTGCCGAGGCCCTCGAGTTCCTGCATAAGCCAGAGAGCCAGAACCAGTACCTGGTGCTGGAGTGCGGTGAAATTTTCGACATGGGTGACGAGCCCCTCTTCGAGCAGAATCTGGCGCTGCTGGAGGAGCTGAACGATCTGGCGCCTGAAATGGACCGGGCGCTGCAATCCTTGCTGCCACCTCCTGTGGCGCCACCCAAACCCGCCGGCCTCCTGTCCAGGCTGCTCGGCCGTAAACCCAAGTCTGAGCCACCCGCGCACGACGTGATGCCCAGCCTCTACGGCCTCGGGCTTGGAAACTGGTCGAACACCCTGTACTTCGACTTCAGCGATGCATGAACACCTCTGCCGAGATGCCGCCACGGAGCGCTGACAAGGCCCTGCAACGATATAGAAGCTGCGTTCCGGCCCTGATGTGCAATGACCCGACCGCGGCTTCATCTCAGGTGATGCACTCGTTTCAAGGCTAAGATGCATGCCGCCAACACCGGAAAGGAAGGAACCGCCATGGGTCTTATCGCACGTCATTTCAAATGGTTGATGCTGGTGTCCGGTGTGCTTACCGCCACGATGTTCTACGGTCTGTTCGCACCGCAGGAGGCGCTGCAGTCGATGTTCGGTGCGTCCTTCGACGGGCAGTTGCAATCTCTGGTCATTCGCAGCTGGTCGGGCTGATGGGCGTGCTGCTGATTTATGGCGCGCTGAGCCCGAAGCATCGGGTTCTCTGTGCCGTCATTGCAGCGCTGAGCAAGGCCGTCTTCGTGTCACTGCTGATCGTTCACGGTCAGGCGTATCTGGCCAAGGCGGCTGCAGCGGTGGTTCTGGACGTGCTGGTTATCGTGTTCACCCTGCTCTATCTGCTGAGTGCGCGGCGACAGGCCGTGGCCTGACACGCGCTGGCTAGCGGCACTGTCCGTTCGCTTGTATCGACGCTGCCCATGAGTAGCCGGTAGTCTTCTTTTTGTCACAGGCGTCAGCGATGCTACTGCGCTTCGAGCAGCACCACCTGATTCCCTAGTCAGAGGCCCTTCTTGGAAACCACGGTCTTTCTCGCCGTCATCGCCGCCGCTGCCTTGCATGCCGGCTGGAACGCCCTGCTCAAGATCGGACTGGACCGTTTCCTCACCGCCACCCTGATCCAGATTGGTGCTGGCTTGGTGGCGCTTTGCGCCTTGCCATTTGTAGCCCTGCCACAGGCTACGGCCTGGCCTTGGATCGCGCTGTCGGCGCTGCTGCACATCGGCTACAACTTCTTCCTTGCCCGCGCTTACCAGTACGGTGACCTGGGCCAGGTCTACCCGATTGCACGAGGCAGCTCGCCACTGATGGTGGCCCTGCTCTCGCTGCTGTTCTTGCAAGACGGGCTGAGCACGATGCAGTTGCTGGGGCTGCTGGTACTGGTGCTGGGCATCTGGTTGATGGCCTTGCGCGGCGGCCAGCACAAGGCGCCACAAGGGGCGATGCTGTTCTGCGCGCTGATGACGGCGCTGTTCATCGCCGGCTACACCCTCAGCGATGCCATGGGCGCCCGCAACAATGGTGACGCGCTGAGCTATTCGCTGTGGCTGTTCACGGTCAACGGTGTGGTGATGGCCGCGGTATTGGCCATCAGCCGTGGGCCGCGCGCCTTTCTGCAACTGGGGCCGCACTGGCGCGGCGGGCTGGCCGGTGGGGCGATGTCCATGGCCGCCTACACCATCGTGATCTGGGCCATGACCCAGGCGCCGGTGGCGCTGGTCTCTGCCTTGCGCGAAACCAGCGTGGTGTTCGCCGTACTGCTGGGGATGGTACTGCTCAAGGAGTCGCTGCGACCGATTCGCCTGCTGGCCTGCGTGGTGATCGCCGCCGGTGTCGTGGTGATGAAACTGGCCTGAAAAGCGGCAGTGCTCTGCGCAAACAGAGTCTGCTCACGCTTACAACCTCATGCTACCTTGCACCCTGCGTTCAGCCGGAGCCCTGGAATACCCGTGACGTCAGCACCGCCGTTTTTTCTGATTGCCATCGTTATCGCACCGCTGATGTGGTGCTACCTGATTCTCCTGGGTGGATTCACACTCAAGATCTTCGGCAAGAATCCGAAAGCCAGTATCGAGCGCCCCTACTGGACCATGCTACAAGCCAGCCTGCTGTCATTTCTGATCTTCCTCCTGGCGTCAGCGCCCATACTCGCTGCCAATATCGCAATCCCCGGCACCACTTCGTTTTCCATTCCCTATACCGCCTGCCTGTTCGTCGCCGGGTTCATCGTTTTCATTCAGAAGATAAGCACCGTTACCACTGGCACCCAACAGGCACTTATCTGCGCCGGCCTGGCGGGGCTGATCGCGGCGCTGTTCACGACTAGCCAGTACCTGCTCGACTATGCGCTGCTCGGCTGAGAGCAGCATGCAGGCCGGAAGCGCTTAACCTCAGCCCGCTGCCGACTCGCGGCACACCTCCTGCCGAACACAAGAGTTTTGCCCGCTGCCCAGGCTTGCGGCAAACTATGCGCCTCCCGAGCGCCTGTTCGCTCCCGCATGCAAGAGTCCGTATGACCCGCTCCCCCTTCCGCCGCATGGCCTTCAGCGCGCTGCGCCGCCTGCTGTACCTCTGGGTACGCTCGGAAACCATCAACCAGTCCGCCTTCACCCTCAAGCTCGACCGCAGCAAGCCGGTGTTCTACGTGCTGCAGCAGCCCTCGGTGAGCGATCTGGCGGTGGTCGACCGAGAATGCACCAAGGCCGGCCTGCCGCGCCCGGTATTGCCAGTGGCCGTCGGGGAGCATATCGAGCCCGCCGCCTTCTTCTACCTGACGCCGGAACCGGACTGGTTCGGCCGCCAGGACAAACGCGGCATTTCGCCAACCCTCGATCGCGTGGTCAGCGCCCTCAGCCAGCATGCCGTGGACGACGCACAGATCGTGCCGGTCAGCGTGTTCTGGGGGCAGTCGCCGGATCGCGAGACCAGCGCCTGGAAGCTACTGTTCGCCGATAGCTGGGCCGTCACCGGGCGCCTGCGCCGCCTGGTCAGCATCCTGATTCTCGGGCGCAAGACACGCGTGCAGTTCTCCACGCCGATTCACCTGCGCGAGCTGGTCGAACAGGACAAGGGCCAGGAGCGTACCCTGCGCATGGTGCACCGCATCCTGCGTGTGCATTTCCGTAACCAGAAGGCGGCGGTGATCGGCCCGGACGTCTCGCACCGACGCAATCTGGTCAAGGGCCTGGTACATGACCCGATGGTGCGCCAGGCGATTGCCGAGGAAGCCGAGCGCGAGAAGATCAGCCTTGAGAAGGCCGAAGCCCAGGCGCTGCGCTACGGCAACGAGATCGCCTCGGACTACACCTACACGGTGATCCGCTTCCTCGAACTGGTGCTCTCCTGGTTCTGGAACAAGATCTACGACGGCATCAAGGTGCACAACGTCGAAGGCGTGCGCGACATCGCCCAGGGCCACGAGGTGATCTACGTGCCCTGCCACCGTAGCCACATCGACTACCTGCTGCTGTCCTACCTACTGTTCCGCAACGGCCTGACGCCGCCGCACATCGCTGCCGGCATCAACCTCAACATGCCGGTGATCGGCGGTCTGCTGCGCCGTGGCGGCGCCTTCTTCATGCGCCGCACCTTCAAGGGCAACCCGCTGTATACGGCGGTGTTCAACGAATACCTGCACACCCTGTTCAGCAAGGGCTTCCCGGTCGAGTACTTCGTCGAGGGCGGCCGTTCGCGCACCGGGCGCATGCTGCGACCGAAGACCGGCATGCTGGCCATCACCCTGCGCAGCTTCCTGCGTAGCAACCGCCTGCCCATCGTCTTCGTGCCGGTGTACATCGGCTACGAGCGCGTGCTGGAAGGCCGCACCTACTTGGGCGAGCTGCGCGGCGCGAGCAAGAAGAAGGAGTCGATCTTCGACCTGTTCAAGGTGCTCGGCGCGCTCAAGCAGCGCTTCGGCCAGGTCTCGGTAAACTTCGGCGAGCCGATCAAGCTGGCCGAATTCCTCGACCAGCAGCAACCCGGCTGGCGCCAGCAGGATCTTGGCCCGCAGTACCGCCCAGCCTGGCTCAATGAAACCACCAACCGCCTGGGCGAGCGCGTGGCGCGTCACCTCAACGAGGCGGCATCGATCAACCCGGTCAATCTGGTGGCCCTGGCGCTGCTCTCCACCAGCAAGCTGGCCCTGGACGACCGCGCCCTGGCGCGTGTGCTCGACCTGTATCTGGCGCTGCTGCGCGCTGTGCCCTACTCGCCGCACACCACATTGCCGGAAGGCGACGGCGCGGCGCTGATCGAACACGTCAAGGGCATGGATCTGCTGGCCGAGCAGAAGGATGCGCTGGGCAAGATTCTCTATCTGGACGAGCAGAATGCCGTCCTGATGACCTACTACCGCAACAACGTGCTGCACATCTTCGCCCTGCCGGCGCTGCTGGCGAGCTTCTTCCAGAGCAGCGCGCGGATCAGCCGCGAGCAGATCCTGCGCTACGCCGGCGCGTTGTATCCGTATCTGCAGTCCGAGCTGTTCATCCGCTGGGAACAGAGCGAGCTGGAAGGCGTGATCGACCAGTGGCTGGCGGCGTTCGTCGAGCAGGGCCTGCTCAAGGTCGAGGGCGACGTGTACGTGCGCCCGGCGCCCAGCTCACGCCAGTTCGTGCTGCTGACGCTGCTTTCGCGCTCGGTGGCGCAGACCCTGCAGCGCTTCTACATGGCCATCGCCCTGCTGCTCAACGCCGGGCAGAACGCGATCAGCGCCGAGGAGCTGGAAGACCTGTGCACGGTCATGGCTCAGCGCCTGTCGATCCTGCATGGTCTAAATGCGCCGGAGTTCTTCGACAAGAGCCTGTTCCGCCACTTTATCCAGAGCCTGCTGGATCAGGGCGTGCTGCGTCAGGACGAAGCCGGCAAGCTCAGCCATCACCCGCTGCTCAGCGAGCTGGCCGAAGGCGCCGCCAAGCGCGTTCTGCCAGCGGAGATTCGCCTGTCGATCCGCCAGGTGGCACTGGATCGTAACGAGGATGAACCGGCCGCGCCGTGATGTGTGTAGGGTGCGCTGTGCGCACCTTCGAATCAGCTTAGTCACCGGTGCGCACAGCGCACCCTACCGCCCCGCTACTGCCTCGGATGGATGTCACGTGTTACATCCACCATGGCGCCGGCTCGAGATCACCAGACGAACCTGTCACGGCTTTGGCAGTCAGTGATAGACCACATACCGGCAGGAGGCCCTGGCCATGATCGACTCCCTGATGTTGAGCGCTGCACGCATCACCACCCTGGCCGCGGGGCAGATACTGACCAACGCCAGTGGTTTCTTCTTCCGCCGGGAGCAACGGCTGTTTCTCGTCACCAGCCGCCATGTCGTCCTCGACGAACCCAGTGGCCACCAGCCGGACAGCCTGCAGATCGAACTGCACACCGATGCCGACAACCTGGCCAGCACCGTCAGCTTCGCCATCCCACTGTATGACGGCGAGCAGCGGCTGTGGCGACAAGGCATGGATGGCGCGGGCGAGATCGATGTGGCGGTGATCGAACTGGATCAGGCAGCTCTTCCCAACGGCGGCGCCTACCAGGCCTTCACCCCGCAGCACCTGCTACAAGCCGATGAACATGTAGAAGTTGGCTCGACGCTGCTGGTGGTCGGCTTCCCGCTGGGATTTCAGGACACCCTGCACCGCATGCCGGTGGCGCGTCACGCCGGGTTGGCCTCCTCTTTCGGTCTGCGCTTTCAAGGGTTGGGTTACTTTCTCACCGACGGCCGCACCCATCGCGGCATCAGTGGCGCGCCCGTAGTCAAGCGCGCCAGCGTCGATGGCGACCTGCCCTGGCATCTACTCGGCATCCACTCAACCCGCCTGCTCGGCAATCGCGACGAGGATCAGGACGAGGCGCTGGGTCTGAACTGTACCTGGTATGCCGATATTCTGATGACGCTGACGGAGTGATCAGCCTGCCCATCGCCCGTACGTAAACCGAGCAATCACCCTGCTAAAACCCCTCCCACAGCCACAGCGGGATCTGTGGGAGGGGCTTTAGCCGCGATAGCTTTTCTGACGCTCGACCGGCCTCGGATTGGCGTCGGGACGCATCATGACGGAACTCCACGGGAAAATAGGGAGCCCAGCATCCGGGATACGGAGAGGTCAGTTGAAGATGGGGTCTATGGAGCGCATACATAGCGAACGCCTCAACGTCCGCCAGCAACGCAGCCAGCCCCTGCTCGACCAACTCAAGGCCTGGCTGGACAAAACCCAGCCGCAGGTCACTGGGCAGACGGCCCTGGGCAAGGCGGTGAACTACCTAGCCAGCAACTGGAGCAGGCTGGTGCGCTACATCGAAGGCGGGCATCTACCGATCGACAACAACCGCACCGAGAACGCCATCCGTCCCTTCGTCATCGGCCGCAAGAACTGGCTGTTCAGCGACACACCCAAGGGTGCCACGGCCAGCGCGCAGATCTACAGCCTGATCGAAACTGCGAAAGCCAACGGGCAGGAGCCCTACGCCTGCCTGCGGCACAGAGCGTCGAAGACTACGAAGCGCTGCTGGCGTGGAACTGCTCGCCAGCTTCTGCCTCTGCTTGCTGAAAACAACCCCGTCCGCCAGGACGGGGTTTATGGAGCGCTTGCAAAGAAGAAACCCCAGACCGCTTTCGCGATCTGGGGTTTCGTATAGGAGCTTGACGATGACCTACTCTCACATGGTGAAGCACCACACTACCATCGGCGATGCGTCGTTTCACTACTGAGTTCGGGATGGGATCAG